>JBDKTF010000618.1:0-1905 GCA_039680295.1 Anaerolineaceae bacterium | reverse complement strand
CTTGCGCAGCCGCCGCAATCCCCAAACCGCAGTCAGCCCTGCCCGATGAGACAGCCGCAGCCACTGCCAGATGGGTATATTCTTCCTCATTGTATCCTGAAATTTGTTCGGGAGTGATGCCTGATTTTCCAATCTCGTAATCCAATAAAACCCGCGTACCGGCTCCCCGCTGCCGGTTGACGTACATCACATCCGGGCGCGCCAGGTCCCGCAGGGTCTGGATGTTCTTGGGATTGCCGCGCTTCACCATCAAACCTTGCAGTCTGCCCACCCAGTGAAACAGCCTCACCGGTGTTTCAGGCAGATACTGCCGCACGTAGCGCAGGTTATATTCGCCGGTTTCGGGGTCCAGCAGGTGCGATCCTGCCAGATGCGCTTCACCGCGGCGCAGCGCAACCAGCCCACCCAGGCTGCCGGCATTGACCGATGCCAATCGTCGGTGCTGCGCCGCCAGAAATTGTGCCAGCAGGTCCAATGTAATATCATGAGAACCGATGCAAAAAATGGTGTGATCTGCTTCCGCTGGCGAACCGTACAAACGCACCCGCACCGAATCGCCCGCTTCTTTCCCCTGCACACCCCGGGGTAGAATGGTAATGCCATCCGCCCGTACCAATGAAGTGATCACGCCCGCCCCGCGGGATAACGGCGCTGCCAGCAGCTTGCCCTCCACCCGCCCCAAGGCTACACGCATATAATCGTCGTCGCCCCCTGGCGACGTGACCTTGCGCGTCAACTGCGCTTCCACTTCCACCGGTTGCAGCGCTTCACGTCCCAACCAGTGCGCCAGAAGCGGTTCGATAAAAATCTCGCCGGTCAGCGCCGCCGAAACCGGATACCCCGGAGTGCCAATGATTGGCACGCTGCGTTCAGGTGTTTTTCCGTCCGCTGGAATATGCGCCATCCCCAGGATCACCGGATGCCCCGGACGCACTGCCACGCCGTGCACCAGCACTTCGCCCAATTCTCCAATCACGCCCGCTGAAAAATCTTCGGCTCCCGCCGATGAACCCGCGTTCAGCAACACCAGATCGTTCTCACGTGCTGCCGCCAGAACATGTTCCCGGATCAAAGCGTAATCGTCTTTGGTGATCGGGTAGCGGTGCGGCTCACCACCCCAGGTTTTCACCTGCGCCCCCAACACGATCGAGTTATATTCAATAATGTCGCCGGGTTTTACCGGCGTTCCCACCGCCACCAGTTCGGTGCCCGTGGGTAAAATGCCCACCCGCGGACGCCGCGCTGCAACCACTTCGGTATGCCCGCATGCCGCAATCGCCCCCAGATCCACCGCCCGCAGGGTGTGACCCGCCGCAAGCACCAGTTCGGTCGCCACAATGTCTTCGCCCATCGGGCGTACCTGCGACCACGGCGTGACTGCCGCGCGAATGCGAATGCTGTTCGGGCTGCGCGGTTTCTCGGCAGGTTTCCCGTCTGCATCCAGTGGCTCCACATTTTCAATCGGAATCACCGCATTTGCCCAGATCGGCAGCGGATCGCCCGTATCAAGATATGCCGCCTGAGTTCCGGCTGTCAATGTCACCGGCGCAGTTGGCATCGCGCCCACAGTCTCTACGGCGCGCACGGCAAAACCATCCATGGCTGAGGCGTGATAATGGGGTGAAGAAATCTTTGCCCACACCGCCTCTGCCAGCACGCGCCCGACTGCATTCTCATCCAGCAGGATGCGTTCCGTGCCCAAAACTTGCCACAAGCCAGCCGCTTCCAACGCCTGTTGAAACCGTTCCTGCGCCTGATTCAAGGGAATATCATGTAAATAAACGCCCATGGTTGTTCTCCTCTATAAGAGCGACACCCAGACGCCTTCACCCGCAGAAAAGCCATTCGCATCCGCCGGAATATTAGCCAACCCGTCGGCTCGCCCCAGATTGAAAATAAAATTGC
>JBDKTF010000510.1:0-2311 GCA_039680295.1 Anaerolineaceae bacterium | reverse complement strand
TCCCAATGGGCAAACCCTCCTCCGCGGAAGTGGTAACGACACGATTCGCATCGATCTGACCGGGTTGCCGGTCCATAAGAATATCATCGTTCGCTTCGATCTGTATGTGATTGGCGGATGGTTGGGCAACAACCCCGGCGGCGATCCAAGCGAATGGAAATTTGGCATGGAAGGCATCTCTCCGCTGCTGGACACCAGTTTTTGCAACGATCCGGCGTGCAGGCAGGCATATCCGGGCAGTCTGCCAGGAGGTGATTTCTCTGGGCGAAGCGGGGCGACAGGTGTGAATGAGCTTGGTTATCAGAATGGGGGCATTCCCATCCCCGATTCTCGATATGCGTTGAAATATAAATTCCCGCATACCAGCGAGGAACTGCATCTGCTTTTCAGCTCGTTGAATCTACCCACAGATGCTTCGTGGGGATTGGACAACGTGATCATCGAGATCGATTCGGGGATCCTTCAGGTTTTCCTGCCGTTCATCCTCAGGTGATCCGACAAGCCCTTCTCTTTGCATCAAACAATATCATCAAACAGCAGAACCCTCTCCAATATCCAGGAGAGGGTTCCTGTTTATGGGGCATCTATACCAAATTTATACCCGATGTGGAGGCGTAATTTCTATAATCGAGAAAATCTTAAGACTCGATTTAATAAAACAGGCTGGAGAAAATTGATGAAAAAATTCATTGTCGGTTTGACAACCCTGATTTTGATTTTTACTCTGACGGCATGTTCAGCCAACTCGGTTGGAACAAATGCTGCCTTGAGCAACAGCGCCCAGAGCTCAGAAGCGGCTGCATCTGAAGCTGAGGCTACCGTTGTCGGGGCAGGGGCTGATTCGGTTGTGGATGCGCAGGCAGAAAACAGCGAAATCCACGCTGACGCGGGCGATTATGTATGGGACGAAGCTGCTGTAGTTTCCATTGAATTAAACGGTGATGCGATCAGCGTTACCGGAGAGGGTGTTACGGTTGAAGGCAGTCAGGCGACCATCACCTCGGCGGGAACGTACCGCCTGAGTGGATCGCTGACGGATGGACAGATCATTGTGGATACGCAGGATGAAGATGTGGTTCGCTTGATTCTGAACGGTGTCGAACTTCACAATTCAGACAGCGCAGCCATTAATGTCGTCAACGGAAAGAAGGTGGTCCTCATCCTTGCAGATGGCACCGAAAACACGATATCAGATGGAGAAACGTATGTCTTCGAGAATGCCGAAGAAGATGAGCCCAACGCGGCGATCTTCAGCAAAGGCGATCTGTCCATCTACGGCAGCGGCTCATTGACGGTGAGTGGAAATTACAATGACGGCATCGCCAGCAAGGATGGGTTGGTGATTGCGAGCGGCACCATTAAGGTCAGTGCAGTGGATGATGGCATTCGAGGGCGGGATTATATCGTGGTGCAGGATGGCAATATCACGGTGAATTCCGGCGGTGATGGTTTGAAGTCAGACAACGAGGAAGATACCGCCAAAGGATATATTGAGATTGACAACGGCGTTATACGCGTCACATCTGGTGGAGATGCCATTGCTGCCCAGACGGATGTGATGATTACGGATGGTGAATTCGATCTGACGGCTGGCGCCGGAAGTGGTGTTCCGGTTGATGCAACTGCCTCCACCAAAGGCATCAAGGGCGTGGTTAATGTCAATATCGACGGCGGAACCTTTAATTTGAACACCGCGGATGACGGTATCCACTCCAATGGGAGCATAACCATCAACAATGGCACGTTCCAGATCGCCTCGGGTGATGATGGCATGCATGCAGATGCCACGCTGGAAGTCAATGGCGGAGATATTCAGGTAACCAAATCGTACGAGGGTCTGGAAAGCGCCGTGATCACGATCAATGCGGGCAACATATCCCTGGTTTCCAGCGATGACGGAATCAATGTGGCGGGTGGAAATGACGGCTCTGGCGCAGCGCAGGGTGGTGGAAACCAACCCGGCGGCGGTGGCGGCGGTCCGCGGCAGGATTTCTTCTCGACAGCTTCGGGGAACTATTACCTGTACATTCACGGCGGCAGGATCGTGGTCGATGCCAATGGCGATGGGCTTGATTCGAATGGCTCAATCGAAATGACAGACGGCGTCGTCATTGTCAATGGTCCCACCGAGCAAATGAACGGCGCGCTGGATGCCGGTACTTTCACTATCAGCGGCGGATTTCTGGTGGCGGTGGGCAGCGTTGGTATGGCGGAGGCGCCCAGCGATACGTCCAGCCAGTATTCGGTGCTGGTTAATCTCGACAGTATTCAACAGGTGGGCAGCCTGGTCCATATTCAGAACAGTGCCGGG
>JBDKTF010000547.1:0-2811 GCA_039680295.1 Anaerolineaceae bacterium | reverse complement strand
ACCTGCGCTTCAAGCCTGGGAAACACCCGCGGACGGCGATCTGTTTCGCCCGACTGAGATGATGTTTTCCGCTGCCCCATCTTCATCAGAGGTGGTTTCACCCCCACCGGAGCCCGCGGTTTCGCCGCTCGTTTCTCAAATGCCAGGGGATATGCTGGTTCCGCTCACTGCTGCAAGACGTTCCATTGCCGCGCACATGGTACTGAGCAAGCATACTTCGCCGCATGTCACAACGGTGATGGAAGCTGATATGACCCCGGTGATTGCCCACCGCGAAGCTCTCAAAGCAGCGTTTGAGCGGGATGGCGCGCGCCTGACCTATATGGCATATTTTTCTGCGGTGAGTGTGGCAGCATTGAAGGCGTTCCCGCTGGTAAATTCGTCGTGGAGCGAAGAAGGTATTGTGGTTCACAACGCGGTGAACCTTGGAATTGCGGTTTCACTGGCAGAAGAAGGACTGATCGTGCCGGTAATCAAAGGCGCAGACGGATTATCTCTGCTGGGTCTGGCGCGGGCGGTGAATGATCTGGCAGAACGCGCCCGGTCGCATCGGCTGCTGCCCGATGAGATTAAAAACGGCACGTTCACCATTACCAATCACGGCATCAGCGGATCACTGTTTGCCACACCGATCATCAACCAGCCGCAGTGCGCCATTCTGGGTGTGGGCGCCATTCAGAAACGTCCGGTCGTGATCCATGACGCCATTGCCATCCGATCCATGGTGTACCTATCACTGACTTTCGACCACCGCATTCTGGACGGCGCAATCGCCGATCATTTCCTGGCGAAGGTGGTTGAGGGGTTGGAAAAATGGGTATAATCGATGATAGCAGCAGAGAATATTTAATCATAGATTGACAGGAGCATGAACTGCAATGAGTGAATATGATGTGGTGGTGATCGGCGCCGGACCGGGCGGGTATGTCAGCGCCATTCGGGCTTCCCAGTTGGGACAGAAAGTGGCGATTGTGGACAAGCAGTGGCTGGGCGGGGTATGCCTGAATGTGGGCTGCATTCCCTCCAAGGCATTGTTGAAAAATGCAGAAGTGGCGCATACACTGCGCGAACGCGGCAAGGATTTCGGCTTTTCGTTTGATAATCTCAAGCTCGATTACAGCGTGGCTGTGAAGCGCAGCCGCCAGGTTTCGGACCGGCTGACGCGCGGGGTGGGCTTCCTGATGAAGAAGAACGGCATCGATGTGCACATGGGCGCCGCGAAGCTCACTGCCAGCGATACCGTCGTGGTGACGGCGGCGGATGGCAAAACCGAGGAACTGAAGGCGAAGAACATCGTCATTGCCACCGGCGCGCACACAGCCATGATCCCCGGCATGGAAGCCGACGGCAAGCAGATCGTCACTTATCTGGAAGCCATTTTGCAGGATCACCTGCCGGCATCGATTGTCATCATTGGCGCGGGCGCCATTGGCATGGAATTTGCCACGGTATGGAGCTCCTACGGCGTGGATGTGACGGTCGTGGAAATGCTGCCGCATATTCTGCCCCTGGAAGACGAAGAAGTGGCGATTGAACTGACCAAGCAGTTCAACAAGCGCGGCGTGAAGACATTGACGAACGCCAAAGTTCTGGGTATCGAAAAGACCGGGAACGGCGTGAATGTGAAAGTTGGCACCGCCGAGGGCGAAAAGATTTTGCAGGCGGAACAGGCGCTGATGTCGATCGGCTTCAAACCCAACAGCGCCGGTCTGGGTCTGGAAGAGGTGGGCGTGAAGATCAGCCCGCGCGGGTTCATTGAAATCGATGATCGTATGGCGACCAATGTGCCCGGGATCTGGGCGATTGGGGATGTGACCGGCAAGTTGATGCTGGCGCATGTGGCTTCTTCCATGGGCATTGTGTGCGCCGAAAATATCGCCGGAGCAGAGACGATCACCCTGGATTACACCATGATGCCGCGCGCCACGTACAGCCAGCCGCAGGTGGCGTCGTTTGGTCTGACCGAAGCCCAGGCGAAGGAAAAAGGCTACGATGTGAAAGTGGGACGTTTCCCATTCCAGCCCAACGGCAAAGCGCTGGGGCTGAACGATTATGCCGGTTTCATTAAAATCATTACGGATGCCAAATCGGGCGAGATCTACGGCGCATCCATGATCGGTCCGGATGTGTCTGAGCTGCTTCCAGAGCTGACGCTGGCGCAGCGCAATGAATTGACGGTGGAAGAAATTGCCCGCAACGTCCACGCGCATCCCACGCTGTCTGAGGTGGTGATGGAAGCGGCGGAGAACGCCGAGGGACGCTCGATTCACATCTGATCGTGTTTTACCCTGAAGACACGGAAAACGCGGGGAAGTCATGAGTAAAACAAACGGACCCGCGCAGGAAAAATTGAATAAAACATCTCTCCCCTTTATCGGGGGAGAGATGTTTTTTGACGAATGTCCGGATCGTCTGCACCGGGCAAAAATATTTGCTTGATCCTGCCGATCCTTAATGCATTGGCAGCGCAATCGTCCTTTCAATATTGTACGGTCCGAAATCCTACCTACAGGTTTTGATGACGAAAACGGACCGTTGATCACCAGATGTGGCTGGTATTTGACGGGAAAACCTACGCAAAAATCCGCATGGAAACGAGATGATTCAGCTTCTTGTGTTTCAGATGAAAAAAAAGGCGGAATAAGAATCAGGGGCGGCGATCGCGGGTGATTCGCCACAGATGGGGGCATCCCTGAAATATCTTAATTAATCGCCATATATGGAGAGATTCATGCCAGACTCTCCCACAAATGGGCAGCCAGATTAAAAAGTTAACAGAGGTTTAATAAATAGAACAAAATTTCAAGTCTT
>JBDKTF010000129.1:0-3013 GCA_039680295.1 Anaerolineaceae bacterium | reverse complement strand
AGTCCCCGGATTCTGCCGTTGGCGAATTCGTCCAGCAATTCGGTCTGCCGGCGGCAGATCGTGATGATGTTCTCGCTGGTGATCACAATGCCCATTGGGATGGTCTGGTAAGGGACATCTGCCGTGTACCCCAGAAAGACGGGAATGCGCAGCACGATCAGCATGGTGCCGTCATCTTCCCGTTCCGTGCGCGGACGCTCATCCACATCCAGTGGATACGTCAGAAAATCCATGGGAACCCCCAACGCCTGCACGTGTTCTGCTTCCTCGGTAGAGGGGTCGATGACGTTAATCCAGCAGCCGTCTACCGGCTCGTCCAGTGTTTCCAACCCATATTCGGTTGATTTATAGATCTGGAGCATCGGGTACCTCCTGGTGCGGTCTCCCGCCGGGGATATGCGCGTTCAAGCGCATCTCATTTTACTCCCTTCCCCATGAAAAGGGAGCTTTTTTATTCCCCATTCCACAAATTGCGCTTGAATTCGGTTATAATAGATGTACCGGGGATGACAGGCTTCGACGGGAGAGGCTGGTCCCGGATTGCGAGCCGAGAGGCGCCGAACTCGTAAAACCAGCGCAAAACTTTAAGTGCCAATCGCACTTCCTACGCTGCTATGCCCCTCGCCGCCTAAGGCAGAGGCAAAAACAGTCTGATCTCTTCGTGAGATCACGTCCGCCGGTCCCGTTCGCTGACCGGTGATCGAGCGGGCGACACAACGTCAGCGTGCTGTGCGTCACACGTCCTTAACCGCACAAAAGAGAGCTTTCGGGCTCAAAGGGCTGGCTTGCGGACCACCTCGTTGGCTGGCGTGCCGTAAGCGAGATGAATGGTCAACTACGCTCGTAGATATCCGAGGGTCGAATCTTTCGGACGCGGGTTCAATTCCCGCCATCTCCACCATACTGCTCAAAGTTTGAGACAATGTAAAGTCCTTGAAATCAAGGACTTTCGTTGTTTTAGGGGACGAGATTCAAACTGAAATCGTTGACATCTGAAAATCAGACCTTTTTTCCCGGATGAATCATCGACGTAGGTTGGTTTATTCAGACGCAGGATAAGTCTATTTTAAGGAAGCGGAATTTACAATGAAGATCATTGATTTAACGCATACAATTTCAGAAAACATGCCGGTTTATCCCGGAACAGAGGGTCCGAGATTGGAAACTGCCAATACGTATGAAAAAGATGGTTTTAAAGAAACTTTACTGACCATGTTTTCTCATACTGGAACGCACATGGACGCGCCAGTCCATGTGTTTTCGCACCGAACCACATTGGATTCCTTTCCAGCAGCGCAATTTGTAGGCAAAGGGCTGGTGATTGATTGCAGTGATCTGGAAGAAGGTCAAAGGATTGCGATGCGTTATATCGATAAGGAAAAGGCAGATCAGGCAGAATTCATCCTGTTCCACACCGGTTGGGATAAATATTGGGGCACAGGCGCCTATTTTGGTGAATACCCGGTTATCACCGAAGAAGTTGCTGATTATTTAATTCACAGCAGAAAAAAAGGCGTGGGATTGGACGTGATCGGATTGGATCCTATCGCTGATGAAAAGCTGACATTGCATCGAAGGCTCTTCTCTCAAACCGATATTGTCATTATTGAAAATCTCACTCACCTGGGAGAGATAGGAAATGAACTTTTTACATTCTGCGCTCTTCCGCTTAAATATGAGAATGCAGATGGAGCGCCTGTTCGAGCAATTGCCATCCTACCGAATTAAGCCGGGTATCCCTGCCGTTTACGAGGATGAGATTGGCGCCGCCCTATCGTCACTGCCGCAAAATAAATTTCTGCTCCGGATAATTGAATTCATTGCATAGTTCCGCTTCTTCGAAGCCCAGTTTTTTATAGAACGCGCGCGCAGCGATTCCTTTTTCATCCCCATCACGATAGGTAACGACCTGAATTTCGTCCTCCGCTGGAAACTGCCGCAGCATCAGAGCGACCATTTCCGTCGCGATTCCGCGCTGGCGATACGCCGGATGAACCGCCATGCAGCTCAACGTCTTCTGCTCGAGCGAAAACAGCAGCACGCCCACGACCTTTTCACCGTCTTTTGCACAAATTGCCGTGCAGCGAGCCATATTTTCGACCACCGTTTGCTGATACCCTGCCAGCAGTTCTTCGGTTTCCAGACCCGGAAAATCCCATCGAACCTGTTCGACCAGTTCCATCCATGAAGCGACGTCACCCGGCTGCGCGAACCCAATGGATACCTGCTCGGCTGCCATCATTACCCCCCAGTATTAAATACTTCGTTCTGGAACATGCCAGCCGTCTGGCAGCTCTCGACCGGATAACGCCCGACCGCCGCTTCATCGGACAAAACAACCCCGCGATATCCCCGCGCGAGCGCATCGTACAGGCAGTAAACTTCTGACCGGGTCGGGACGGGATGATCGGTCATGTGTTCCAACACCTGCCCCGCCAGCATCACCGGAATGGGCATGTCCAGCACAATCTGGGAAAAACGGTACGCTGCCTGCGCCATCCCAATCAGCCCCAATTCCGCGCCCAGATCCCCCCGGCACAGCCAGAGTTCATTCGCCTCGGCGGCAATGGCACCCACCTGCTCCAGCGCCAGCGCCCGCTCCAGTTTGGCGATCAGATAAACCTCTGCGCCGGTCTGTTGGCGGTAGGCAGCCATTTCTGCCGCGCTTTTCACATAAGAAATCGCAAAACGGACAAACGGATACGAACGCATGCCGGATAGGATGGCGCGGTCTTTTTCATTCAGACCCTCGCTGCGAAATTCTGTCTCTGCGTAGGTAATTCCCTTCCGTGCGGAAACGGGACCGCCCTGCACCACCCGCGCCTGAATCGAATCAGGATCAATGGCTTCGATCTCAAGCAGAACTTTCGCGTCATTCAAACGGACCAGGCGGCTCGACGTTGGCGCAGCGGCGAAGAAATCGGCATGGGGCACCGGCAGCACATCCGCGGCTTCACTGGATTCAGCGTGAATCAGATGAACATGCCGTCCAGTTGCCAGTTCTCCGGCTTCG
>JBDKTF010000211.1:0-2215 GCA_039680295.1 Anaerolineaceae bacterium | reverse complement strand
TCGGGTATGGCGATCTTGCCGATATCGTGGAGCTGCGCAGCCCAGCGGATGTTGCGAATTTCTTCGGGGGTACAGCTCAACAGGGTGGCGGTGGTTTCTGCCCACCCCGCCAGCTTTTGTGAATGGCGGGCGGTATACGAGTCGCGGGCATCGATGACCCGCGCCAGAGTCAGCATGGTTTGCAGGTAGGCATCTTCCAGGTCCATGTAGAGGCGCCGGTTTTGCATTGCAATGACCGCCTGACGGGCAAAGAGCAGCATGGCAGAATTTTCGGCATCTGAGCCGTCGTGCGGCTGGGGGTAATAGCAGTCCACCCGGGCGAGAAGCTGGTTTTCATACGTCAACGGGCACAACAGAACGGCGCGGATCCCTTCCCGCTGTCCCAGCTTGCGCCAGAAATCTGTTTCGGGAAGTTCTTCCAGATCCGGGATCAGGTGCAGGGCAGGGAACCGTTTGAGCGGGCTTTGAAACGCGGTGGTCAGCGTTTGCGCCACCTGACGAGTAAGACCGTTGGAGACTCCTTCAGACCAATGCCTGACCTGTTGATCCTGTGCATCGAAATGATATAACGCCACACCCCGGGCTGAGCTGATCCCCCGGGCGCTTTCGCAAATGTTGGCGTAAATATCCTGAGGATCTGTGCTGCCGCTGGAAACCCGATTGAACGCCGCCAGACGGCGTTCCAATTGAACCCGGGATTTCTTTTCCCGAAGGAGCTGGGCATTTTGAACCGCCAGGGCGGTATAGCTGGCAATACCCTTGACCAATCCCAGGTCCTGCTCACAGAACGGTGTTCCCTGCGGTCTGGTCAGGGTCAGTACTCCCAGGGGATGATCGCGGCTGGGAAGGGGAACCGCAAGCCAGGGAATGGACGACTCGGGCGAGGCTTCATCCGCCATTTCCGCCCTGCCGGTCTGATAGACCGAACGGATGATGGATGGGTGAATGGGCGAAATGCGTGATTTGATCCCGTGGGGAAATACTTCCACCGGCTTTAGCCGCCCTGCCGGATTGCCGTTGAGAAACAGCGTGCAGGAATCAAAATCCAGCAAGCCTTGCAGCGATTCAAGCAGACCCTTCACCGTGCTTTCCATGCTGGCGCCGGCGGCGACCGTCCCGGAAACATCCATTAATCGTTTGCGCTGCTCCGCCAATTGTTCTGCAATCTGCCCTTCGGCGACTGTCGGCGTGATGGGGCGCACCATGCCTTCCCAGATGGTGATCTTTCCGGCGTGATTGCGAATGGGCACACGTTCTTCTTCCACCCAGAATGCCTGCCCCTGACGATCGATCCAACGCAGAATGACCGGGCGATTGCCTGTTGGGTGGGGAACATCATGGAGACACCGGTCATCGGGGTGGATGATGCGCTGGATCAGATCGGCGTCGCGGTAAAACTCCTGGGGAGAATAGCCGGTTAATGCTTCAACCACGGGATTAATGTATTCCATCTGAGGGGAAGGATCCACCCGCAGACGATACAGGACGGAATGCGCATTCTCGACGAGATGAGCGAACGCCAGTGAAGGTTGAAACGCGTAATGCGTGGTGGATTTTTCGTGCGCTGATTGAGCCATACGTCCCTGCCCGAATAGAGAGATATGAGCCAGTTGTTGTTTCGATTCTGTGCAAGAACCGTGCTACCCAGAAGCACATATACGGCAAAAGCCGGGTGTGATGCGGCTTTCCCCTCTGGCATGGGATTGAAGCGAAAGGAGACGCGCTGAACACTTAAATTCTAATTGAACGACGAGAAGATTGGATACAAAAGGCTGCCCAATTCATTCTGAGCAGCCTTTTGATTTCATCCCCGGCAGCAATCCGCGCTGCCGTATATTTAATTTGCGTCTGGTTTCAGATCAATGATCCGATTTCTTGAAGGTGGGCGTGTAGGTGGGACCGCCACCAGGACCAACGCCAATGGTGGTGGTCGGTGTGGGCACCCAGAGACCCAGCCGCAGTGTGCGTGCGCTGTTCTGTACGTCGTTCAGTACCATCATGCAGGCGGTATCGGGGTTGGCAGGCATCGAAACGGCAAACCCGGTTTTCACCATCTCGCGGTTGACGAAGACGGTATCGGTCAGCACGTAGCGCAGCAGACGACCGGCGCTGTCGGCATCGGTTTTATCCTTGATGAGGGTAACGATTTTCCCTTCCACCAGCGCACGATTCTTATCCAGGGCTTCGGCAGATTTCCACTGTGCTGGAATGGAGG
>JBDKTF010000566.1:0-3069 GCA_039680295.1 Anaerolineaceae bacterium | reverse complement strand
ACGCCGTCCAGCACAATGCGCACCCCCAACTGATTGGCGTGTTTGACCAGGTTCTCCCAGTCTTTCTGTGTGCCGAAGTAGGGATCGATCTTGTAATAATTCTGAGTATCGTATGCGTGGTTGGAGCCTGCATCGAAAATTGGGTTGAAGTAAAGGGTGTTGACACCCAGCGAGACCAGATATTCCAGATTCTGGTCAACCCCTTTCAGGTCGCCGCCCATGTAATCGCGCCCCAGCGGTTTTTCTTTGGTTCCATCGGAAGGACCGGGGGTTTTAAACCGCCACGGGCAGCTGGTATCTGCGTCGCCGTAATTGCGGCAGTAACCTTCTGGCAGCGTGCCCCAGGGCAGCTTCAGGACGGGATCGTCGTAGCGAATATCGCCTGTTTTCGGGTCGTTATCGACGCGTCCATTGCGGAAGCGGTCCGGGAAGATCTGATAAACCACCGCGTTCTGAGCCCAGGCGGGCGCTGTGAACGCTGGATCGTAAACCATCAATGCGTAGCTGTTGTCGATCGGATCGTTGCTGGTGGCGCCCAACCCGCCGTCCAACGCGGGGGTATCGTCGGCATAATACACGGTTTTGGTGCCGTCTGTGATGATAAAGCGGTACCACAGGTTATCTGGGGTATCGTTCGGCAGCGTGACTTCCCAGAAATCGCAGGTGTAATCCCACAGGTCCTGATAACACGAAACATCGCTGGCTGCCAGCGTCATGTTTTCAATACGCTGCCCACCAGCGTTGATGTCGTAAATGCGCACCTTCACCCCGGTGACATCGTTGTGATAGGTGCGGAAGCGCAGTGTGACCGGGGTTCCGGCAGCCACTGCCCCGCCGGGTGTGCGGTACAGCAGGTCGCGGGAGTCGTGGCGCAGTCCGTCCCACCAGACATCGTTATCCAATGCCGGTCCGGGAGCCGTGATTTGAATGGATAAGATGTGGGTTGTGCCGTCATAGCTGAACACAACGGTCGAGTTGTCCTGAAGAACGGTGAAGGGAATGTTGGCGCCGTTTTGAACGCCGCCAGCACCGTAGTTTACATCCCACGATTCGTTAATGGCAACTTTGGCTTCGTAATTTCCGGCTGGAATGGAAGTGGCGGTAAAGCTGTAGGTGCCGCTACCGTTCGGGTCTTGCAGCCAGGAGCGCAGGCAGTCGGGCTGCCAATCTCCGGGGCAGCCAATCTCACTCTGGTAGCTGCCCGGAACTGTGGCGATGATGGCTGTCTGGTTGTCGGTTATCCAGTGGGTTTTGTGGTCATAATAGAATTTTACCGAAGCTGCTGCGCCCAGATTGAGCGAAATATTTGCCCCACCCGGTGCTGCATTCAGACCGTAATTTTCGGTCCAACTGTCGTTGAGGGCGGCTTTGTATTCCCAGGCGCCAGCCGGGACATTAAACATCTGCTGCCAGATGTCATCTCCTGCGTCGTAAGCCAGGTGTGTGGCTGCACATGCGGGGTCCCAATCACCGGCGCAGCCCAATTCAGATTGCAGTGAACCGGCGATTGTCACCGCGGTTGGATCGGGGGTGGATGCCGCAGCGGCGGGTACTGCCGGTATACATAGTATGAAGATGCTGAATATTGCCAACAGGTTCCAGAGCAGACGAGGAACAGAACGATGCGTATTCATTTGATTCGCTCCTTTTGGCTGCTGTGAGAGCTTCAGAATGAATTGGAAATCGGGATAAAAACGCCAACCGTTTGCCCCCTGAAGGTTGGCGGAGGATCAATGCAAATTATTCTTGTATAGACAATTTACATTTATATCATAACAAATTCACCCGAATGAGTCAATTAACGAATTTTGTTAACTCGAAGTTGGAATGCCCACTTTTACCAAAGTTAAAATGTCACCTGAAGAGGCGGCAAGAAAGTGGACAAACCGTCTTTGTGGACGATACTGCTGGAAAATTGGTTGAATTATGGGGAGAACGCGCCAATCAAATCGTACGCTTTTTTGACGGAATGAGGATCATTGTCCGGACCATTGGCTGGTAGTACAATGCTTTCTTTTCATTAACACAAAGTAGGAATTATCTGAATTTTGCATTGAGGCAATAAAATGATCGAGAAGTCTCCTCGCATTCGCTATATAGAATTATTCTGGTTGGTTGTTGTGGTTGTTTTAGGATTTGTGATTCGTTTTACCGGCATTAAATATGGCAATCCCTTACTGATCCATCCCGATGAAATGACTATCATCGCCCCTGTTGTAAATATGACTCTTAATCGGACGTTGGATCCTGGAACTGCCAATCGTCCAGATTTGTTTCTGATCGATTTTAATTTTATTTTTTTGAATGTCATCAGTTTTCTTAAATTTGGCGGTTCTCTCGCAAAGACTTTTCAGAATTACCCTTTATTTTTTTATTATGCAGCCCGAGCGGTCATTGTAACCATCGGTTCGCTGACGCCAATTGTAGCTTGGAAAATCGGGAAAGAAGGCAAAATCGACTTCTCATTTCCCGCTGCGGTATTTTTTGCCTTTTTTCCATCATTTGTCGAACATTCTCATTATATAACGCCAGATGTAACGATTACTTTTTTTACGCTGGTTATCATTTTATTTTCGATCAGGTATGCCAAGAGTGGTCAGACAAAGTATCTTTACCTCGCCACTTTTATTTCTGCTGTGAACACTTCAGAGAAATATCCCGGTTTGATATCTTTTGCGCTTATTGCTGGTGCAATTATTTACCGGACATTTTTACCAGAAGGGAAACCTTTTCTGCCCAGGATAGGAAAAGCAATCATTCAGCTTTCTAAATTTGGGCTGTTGTTTCTCCTTATATTTTATTTCGTTGCTCCAACTTTATTCATCGAATATGGTCGAACGATCACCACGATCTTATTTGAATCAAGGGAAACTCATTTAGGGGCGGATGATTTGGGCTGGACTGGAAACATGGTTTTCTATGCCAGGGAATATTTTTATAATGCTGATTGGATATTAACCCTATTAATGATTCCGGGCGGGATTTTCTTAATCAAGCGGCGCGATCCTGTGTTAATCTTTGCCGCGTATGGATTTTTCTATTGTATTCTCCTAAGTGTCCTGGCACTAC
>JBDKTF010000461.1:0-4045 GCA_039680295.1 Anaerolineaceae bacterium | reverse complement strand
TTCTGACCTTCCAATCGATACGGGTTGAGCGAATTGACCAGCGCAATCGGCTGGCGCTGTGAAATTTCCACCACCAGGGTGAGCGCGTCGTCAAAGGAGCCGTTGATCTGGATCACCTCTGCACCGTACGCCACCGCGCCCGCCAGTTTCCCCGCCGCGACCTTGCCCGCCGGGATGATCACCACCGCGCGCATGCCTGCGCGGGCAGCGTATGCTGCCGCCGAGGCGGCGGTGTTGCCGGTGGATGCGCAAATGACCGTTTTCACGCCGCGCCCCAGCGCTTCGCTGATGGCGACCGTCATGCCGCGGTCTTTGAAGGAACCGGTGGGGTTCAGCCCTTCGAACTTGACGAACAACTCAAACCCGCCGCCCAGCTCTTCCGCCAGGCGGGGAACCGGGATCAAGGGGGTGTCACCTTCCAGCAGCGTGACTGGAATGGTGGAAGCGGGAATATCCATGAGCGTGCCGTAACGCGCCAGAACACCGGATGTAGAGGACATAGCAGCCTTCTTTCTATGGGATTATGAAACGTATTGGAGCCGCGCCAACAGCTCGGCATTATAGATCGAACCACCCGCAGCGCCGCGAATGGTATTGTGCGAAAGCACCACCAGCTTGAGATCGAAGAGCGGGTCTTCGCGCACCCGCCCGACGACCGTGGTCATTCCAGAACCGGTCATGCGGTCCAGGCGCGGCTGCGGGCGGTCGGCTTCGGAGCGAACCACGATGACCGGATGGGGTGCAGAGGGTAGGTCCCGGCTGGCTTCGGGCGCCTGATACGCCGCCAGCGCGCGCGCAGCTTCCTCGGGAGAGGCTTTGCGTTCCAGTTCAACCGACAGGCAGACGATGTGTCCATCCACCACCGCCACGCGGTTGGTGTGGGCGGAAATTTGAAAATCCGCCAGAGCGATTTCATCCCCACGCACGCTGCCGAGCATTTTGCGCGGTTCCCATTCCACCTTGTCCTCTTCGCCTTTAATATACGGAATGACGTTGTCGATGATGTCCAGCGAAGAAACGCCGGGATATCCGGCGCCGGAAAGCGCCTGCAGCGAAACCGCGAACACGCGGCGCAGTCCGAATGCATCCTGCAGGGCTTTCAACGCCACCGTCATGCCGGTGCTGGTGCAGTTCGAATTGGTCACGATTCCCCCCGTCCAGTCGCGCAAACGGCGCTGGGCAGAAAGGATCGCCGCCTGATCAGGATTGACCTCGGGCAGCAGAATGGGCACGTCGGGCTCGCCGCGGTAGGCAGACGCGTTCGAGCAGATCATGGTTCCGGCGCGGGCGAAAGCGGGTTCGATCGTATGGGCGGCGTCGGCGGGCAGCGCGGAAAAAGCCAGCGGCACGCTGACCGCCTCGGGAGTGGTGGGTTGAATCGTCAGCTCCGCCGCCCAGGCGGGCATGTCTCCCGGAAGAATCCAATGACACGCCTGCCCATACTTTTGACCGACCGTGCGGTCAGAGGCAGTCAGCGCAACCACTTCGAACATCGGGTGGCGATCAAGAAGTTGGACAAACCGTTGTCCAACGCTGCCGGTGGCAGCCAGCACAGCTACAGGTATTTTATGAGACATGCGATTCACCTTCTAAAACAGATCAGATTGATTATCCCTCATTTTCCGGACGGAGGATGAGGGCATGCAGCACTTTTAACGCGGTTTTTACATCCGCGGCATCGACCACCAGGCTGATGGACACTTCGGAAGAGCCCTGGGCGATTGCGATCACATTGACGCCCACCTCTCCCAGCGCATTGAAGACGCGCCCCGACACGCCGGGCGTGGACTTCATCCCCGCGCCCACCACAGTGACGATCCCCACCTCTTCGGTCGCCCAGACACTGTCGATATCGCGGTGGAAGATCTCACGGGCAAAGACTTCGGTGAGGGTCTTGATGACCCGTTCGGTGGAAGTGGTCGGAACCGCAAAGCAGATACTCTGCTCGGACGAGGACTGGGTAATCAACGGCACGCTGGTTTTCATCCGCGCCACGGCTTCGAATGCCCGTGCCGCCACGCCAGGGACGCCCAGCATACCGCGCCCTTCCACGGTGACCAGTTGGAGCCCGGTAATGGTGGTGATGGCTTTGATCACCCCACGCTGCTGCTCCAGTTCCGCCACCAGACGCGTGCCCGGATGATCGGGGTTGAAGGTGTTGCACACCCGCAGCCCGATCCCGGCTTCGATGACCGGGCGGATGGTTTTGGGATGCAGCACCTTGGCACCGTAATATGCCAGCTCGGTCACTTCGCGATAGGAACACACCGGAACGGTGAAAGCGTCGGGCACCAGGCGCGGATCGGCGGTCATCACGCCATCCACATCGGTATAGATCCAGACATCATCGGCAGGCAGGGCTGCGCCGATCAGCGCGGCGGAATAATCGCTGCCGCCGCGTCCCAGGGTGGTGACCGTTCCGCTCTCGGTGGCGGCGATAAAACCGGTGATCACCGGCACCACCCCCCGCTCCAGAACCGGTGCCAGCGTCTCGCGCGTCAGGCGGGCGGAAACTTCCAGATCGGGGTGAGCGTCAGTGTAATGGTCGTCGGTGCGGATGAGGCGGGTGGCTTCGACCACCTCCGCGCGCACCCCGTGCGACTGAAGCGCCGCCGCAAGCAGGCGCACGCACATACGCTCACCGGTCGATGCGATCGCATCCATCACACGAGGAGTGGCTTCTCCAAGCACCGCCACCGCCTGGCATAAATTCACCACGCGGGCGATCAATCCGCCGATTTCCTGCTTCACCGACTGGCGCGTGTTTTCATCCGCGATAAGCGTATCGGCGATGAGGTTGTGACGCCGGGAAAGTTCTGTGGCATCCTCCAGAAAAGTGGGCTCCGATTCGGTAACGTCGTGCACCATTTTGATCAGCAGATCGGTTACGCCGCCCAGCGCAGAAGTGACCACCACCACGTTCTGCCAGGTTTTCTTTTCAGCGGCGACGATATCCACGACCTGCGTCATGGCGGGCGGCGTTCCGACGGATGAGCCGCCGAATTTCATTACCAGTGTTTCATGAGATTGGGGTATGGCTGTTGATACCATTAACAAAACCTCCAATAGTTGGGAGAATCAATTGCTGCACGGAATCATTGCGGCGCCCTTCCGCGGTCACTGACCGGGAGTTCGTCTTTGATGTTGTTGCCTGGATGGGAATGGGTCGGCTAAAAATAATTTGAAAAATTATACAACAATCGGTTATATCTGAAATCATCTCACCTCGCTTATCGAAATAAAAAAAACCGCCGGTGGCTTGTAAGCTCCAACCGGCGGAAGAAAAGCGGATCAGGTTTTGGGTTAAACCTCATCATCTCCCCCGGCAGGAGTATCGCCGGTGGTAGTCGTAGTGGTAGTCGTGGTTGTAGTGTTCAGGGGGGGGATGGAATCATCCGCGGCGCGCAGTTGGGGGACGCGCGCCGTGAGTGCGGCGATGAAGGCGGCTTCATCCTCAGGGGTGATGCCGTATTTTCCATTTTCCGTTGAAAGAATCATCACATCGTTTCCGGCAGAGGTGGCGCACATGTATACCGCTCCCTCGTTGGGATAATTGATGGTGAACAGCGCCAATCCAGGGAAGCGCATGGCTGCGCGCAGTGTAAACGCCAGATTCTGAACGGTGACCTGCTGGATCTGGTCGAGCGGAATGCGTTCCTTGACCAGAATGCCGTAATGCATCGTGAGGGTTTTATCATCCATCTCGTAGTGCATGGCAGGGAACCAGAGCGCGGTCGCCAGAAAATACGCGCCCAGCCCCATCCCGAGGATGATGGTCAGCGCATCCGGCTGACCGCCGTTCTGCGGGAGCATCGACCAGATGGTGCCGCCGATGAGCGCCAGGGCAAGCCCCATCACCCATGCCCAGCCGGCGGATTTTCGCGGTCGAAACGTGATGATCTCTGACATGTGATTATTTGATCTTCTTGGAATTGATCCAAAAGCCGATCACCTGATGCGGCTCTTCGAGCGAGAAAGACACGGTGATCACAACCGCATCATCGCCGGTGTATTTGGCGGTATAACTGACCACATACCCCTGGTC
>JBDKTF010000428.1:0-11981 GCA_039680295.1 Anaerolineaceae bacterium | reverse complement strand
TTCTTGGCGCATTTTTTATGGATCCTGTTGATATTGAACACGCCATGAAGATCGAGCGCTGGGGTATAATGTCTATGGTGACGAACACGATCATGTCTGCCCGTGAAGATCGCGTTCGTCTGGCGCGTGAGGTCTTTGACGTCTGCGAAAATCTTGCAACAGGGAAGGCGGCATCATGAGCCTTTGGGCAATCGTACCGGTAAAACCCTTGCGACGGGGAAAATCTCGATTAGCGGGAGTATTATCTGAAGAAGAACGCACAGCGCTAAATTATTCCATGTTGGGGCATACACTGGAAATTCTTTCTGCGGTACCAGAAATCGACCAGACTCTGGTGGTCAGTCGGGACCCGGCAGCGCTGGCATTGGCGCGAGAATACCATGCCCGGACAGTTCTCGAGGACGGAAGTCCGCATTTAAACACTGCGTTGAAGCGCGCGACCGTGGTAGCGCAGGTTTATGCCACTCGTGGGGTGCTGGTATTGCCAGCCGATATTCCCCTGGTGAATGTGCAGGATTTACAAAAGATCATCAGTCTCGCAAAAAAGCCGCCTGTGATGGTGATCGTCCCCGACCGCCGAAAAGACGGCACAAATGCGTTATTGATCTGTCCGGCGGGGATCGTTGATTATTCCTTTGGTCCCGGGTCTTTTCAGCGGCATTGTGAACGCGCACGCAAATATGGAATCCACCTCGAAGTATGTGATTTACCTTCTCTGGCGCTGGACCTGGATCTGCCAGAGGATTTAGAGCTGTTGCGCCAAATGGAAGCTTTACCGAAAAACACTTAACGTATCCATCTTACGCTTATCGTTTTGGAGGTAAAAGTGAAAGAACGTATAGCATTGTACCTACAAGATGCTCATGATCTTCGTGACGGTCTGGAGTACGTGCGTTACGCCGAAAAACGCGGTTTTGATGCAGTTTATCAGGCAGAAAGCCGCCTGGTGCGCGATGCCATTGTTCCCATGGCAGCTTATGCAGCCGTAACCGAAAAACTGAAAATTGGTTCTGGCGTCATCAATAACTGGACGCGCAATATCGGACTTCTGGCAGCAACATTTCTGACCCTGGACGATCTGGCACCAGATCGGATCATTTGCGGCATTGGCGCCTGGTGGGATCCACTGGAGAAGAATTTGGGTATTGACCGCCGACATCCCCTGACCGCAATGCGCGAAACCGTCGAAGTACTGCGCCGCCTGCTGAACATGGAACGGGTGACTTTCGACGGCGAGTTTGTGCATGTGACCGGGATTGAATTGGATGTGGTTCACGGGCGGCGGGAACCCCGCCATGTTCCGATCATGATTGGCGCGACCGGTGACAATATGATGGAATTGTGCGGTGAAATTGCCGACGGCTGCGTGATGAACTATTGTGTCGAGCCAAAGTACAACGAGAAGGCGCTGGAACTGCTGGAAAAGGGTGCCCGAAAATCCGGGCGAACCCTGGAGCAACTTGACCGTCCACAATTGATCGTGTGCTCGGTGGATGAAGATCACGACAAAGCCATCGATACCACGCGCGGTCTGCTTACCCAGTATCTGGCGCAACAACCGCACATCGCCAAGGCATCGGGAGTATCCATGGATGTGGTGGCTGAAATTCAATCCATCCTTGGTTGGCCTGCAACGAAAGAGCAGATTCAAAAAGCCAAACACCTCATACCCGAAGAGTTAATTCTCCGCATTACCGCCTCGGGTACGCCGGATGAGGCTCGCAGCAAGGTAAAAGAGTACACAAATAATGGTTGTACCTGCCCGATCCTGTACCCCGTGGGCGGGGACGTGAAATTACTGGTGGATACATTTGCACAGGCATGAATAAACAAGCGAATTCTCAAGATTGTTTTGTCTGCGGGATCAACAATCCTTTCGGTTTAAAGATGAAGTTTTACGACGCCGGACCGGGTGAAGTTTTGGCGGAGTATACGGTTTCGTCACAGTTCCAGGGATATCCCGGCGTGGTGCACGGTGGGGTGGTAGCAGCGATGCTGGATGAGGTCACCAGTCGAACCTATATGCAAGGTGATCCGCCCAAATTCTATGTTACCGCCAGCCTGAATATTCGTTATCGAAAACCTGTGCCGGTGGAAGAAGTTTTGAAGTTGAGTGGGCATGCCATTCGTGAGCGCGGCAAAGTCGTCTTTGCCAAAGGTGAAATTTTTGATGGCGGTGGATCGCTTCTGGCAGAAGCGGATGCTGTATTTGTCGAAATTCCGCCTGATCTGATGGGAAATTCCAATGCGTCGGCTTCAGGTTGGCAAGTTTATCCAGATGAATAAGACTTATCCAAATAAAGAGGTTGATTATGATCATTGAGTATCACCGACCACATACCATGGACGAAGCTCTGGCGCTTCTGGCGCGAACTTCTCCCAAAACGGTTCCGCTGGGAGGCGGGACGCGAATCAACCGCTGGACGGCGGAGCCTACGGCAGTTGTTGACCTGCAGGCTCTCCCCTTAAAGACAATTGTTACAGAGGGCAAGCAGGTTGAAATTGGCGCGGGCATCACTTTACAGGAATTGGTGGAAAATGAAAGTCTGCCGCCGGCGCTTCGTGAAGCAGCGCACCGGGAAGCGGGGTTGAATTTTCGGAATGCCGCCACGTTAGCGGGTACCCTGATGACAACCGATGGACGATCGGCACTGACAGCCGTTTTACTGGCAATGGACGCCCATCTCGTCTGGCTGCCAGGAGAAAAAGAAATCGGATTGGGCGAATGGTTGTCTGCCCGTGGGCAAAAACAACCCGGTCATCTGATCGCAAAAATCGTTTTCCCAGCACAGGTACCTGTAGGTTTGCAAACCGTCGCCCGCACTCCAGCGGACCTTCCCATCGTGGTGGTCGTCGTAGCGAAATTTGATCTGGGCAGAACACGGGTGGTTGTGGGCGGTTTTGGCGCCGCTCCTGTGTTGGCGTTGGATGAGGTCAAACCCCAGAATGCTGCCAACGCCGTGAAGAAAGCCCTGAATCAGGCATCTGATGAATGGGCGGGCGCAGCTTACCGTCAGGCAGCAGCCGAAGCGATGCTGGAGCGTCTTCTTTCGTGAAGACAGGAAGTCAGGTGAGAGATGAAACTATCTATTAATATTAACGGAACAATTCTGGATACTGATGCCCAACCCGGAGACAGCCTGCTTTCTGTTTTACGCCGAAATGGGATTTTCAGCGCAAAAAGTGGTGGTTGCGCCGACGGCGAATGCGGTGCGTGCTCTGTGCTGTTCGATGGAAAGCTGGTGAACAGTTGCCGTTTGCTTGCAGCGCAGGCAGAGGGTCACCGGATCGAAACAATTGAAGGGATGGGTGAACATCCTGATCAGGGTTGGATGAAAACCGGTGGTCTGGATCCGATCCAGAAGGCGTTTGTGGAAAGCGGCGCAATTCAATGCGGTTACTGCACCCCGGCACAAATTCTGGCAGCCAAGAGCCTGCTGGAAAAAGAGCCAAAGCCAAGTGAAACCCAAGTGCGGGAGGCGCTGTCGGGTGTGCTGTGCCGCTGCACCGGTTATTTGAAGCCAGTTCAGGCAATTCTGCGAGCTGCCGCGGTAATGCGTGGCGAAGCTGTGGAACCGATTGAATCGTCCATTCCTGCTCCAGAAGCATGGTTGAAGGGCGAGGAGAAGCCCGAAGGACCCATGACGGGTGAACCCTCGACAACCGTTTCAACACAGGTGATGCCGAAAATTTGGGTGGCGCCTCAAACAAAAACGATGAGTCAGGTTGGGAAACCTGAAATCAAAGTCGATGCGGTAAAACTGGTGCAGGGAAAACCGGCGTTCGCAGCGGATATCGAAATGCGCGGAATGCTGGTGGCGAAAGTGCTGCACAGCCCGGTTGCGCATGCGCGCATCAAAAGCATCGATGCCAGCAAGGCGCGGGCGTTACCCGGTGTGGCTGCTGTTCTGACCTACAAAGACATTCCGCGGGTGGTATGGTCTACGGCTGGACAGTCGGATCCCATTCCTGGACCGCTGGATATGTTCTCGTTGGACAACAAAGTTCGTTTCGTGGGTGACCGCGTGGCGTTTGTGGCAGCCGAAACAGCAGAAATTGCCTATAAGGCGCTTTCGCTGATTGAAGTTGAATACGAAGAACTGCCTGCAATACTTGACTCCGCTGAAGCGATGAAACCCGGCGCGGCAATCTTGCACGAGGAGCCAGAATACAAAAACTTCGCCGATTCAGATCCATCGAAGAACCTTGCTGCGCATATCCATATTGATATCGGCGATATTGAAAAAGGGTTTGCCGAAGCAGACGAGGTTTTTGAAGGTGATTATGAAGTGCCCAAGGTGCAGCAGGCGCATATTGAACCGCACGTGGTGGTAACTTATTGGGATGAAGACGATCGGTTGGTGATTCGCACCAGTACTCAGGTGCCTTTCCACGCACGACGCATGTTAGCCCCCGTCCTGGGACTGCCGGTGAAACGCATTCGTGTGATCAAACCACGTGTGGGCGGCGGTTTTGGCGGCAAGCAGGAGGTGCTGGCTGAAGATGTGGCAGCACACCTGACGATTGCAACCAAACGCCCGGTGATGTACGAATATACTCGTGAAGAAGAATTCATTGCGGCGCGCTCACGCCATCCCATGCGCGTTCATATGAAGACGGGCGTCAAGAAAGACGGCACCATCACGGCGAATGCCATGTACGCGCTGAGTGACACGGGCGCTTACGGCTGCCATGCCCTGACCGTTACCGGAAATACCGGTTCCAAATCCATGGCGCTTTATGTTGGCGATGGCGAGTACCGCAAAAAGCCGAACATCCAGTTTGTGGCGGATGTGGTGTACACCAACCGTCCGCCAGCGGGCGCTTACCGCGGGTATGGTGTTCCTCAGGGGTACTGGCCGGTTGAGCGGCACCTCGATAAGATTGTCAAAGCCATGGGCTTTGATCCGATCGAATTCCGTATGAAGAATGCGCTGCGCCCTGGCGAGCTGCATCCCTTCAGCACGGCGTGGTCAGAAGGACGCGAACCCCGACCGGAAATCATCCACACGGTGGGTCTGGCGGAATGCGTGGCGCAAGGGAAGGCTGCCATCGGTTGGGATCAGAAGTATGGGAATCCCGCCTGGCATGAAGTCCCTGGGAAACCCTGGTTGAAACGTGGGATCGGTATCGCGCTGGCAATGCAGGGTACGGCAATTCCGTATCTGGATATGGGCGGTGCCAGCATCAAACTCAACGACGACGGTTCTTTCAACCTCCTGGTTGGCGCAACGGATCTTGGCACGGGATCGGATACAATTCTGGCGCAGATGGCGGCTGAAGTATTAGGCGTGCCGCTGGAAGACATCCTCGTGTATTCCTCAGATACAGATTTCACACCATTTGATGTGGGCGCATACGCTTCGAGCACGACATACATTTCGGGCGGGGCTGTCGTTGATGCGGCACGCAAAGTGGCAGATCAACTGCGCGAGCGCGCCGCCAAGATGTTTAGCGAGCGCACTGGAAAACCGGTTGACGCTGCGCAGGTCTGTCTGGAAAATCGCTGCGCGGTCGCACCCACGGGCGAGTCCGTGACGCTGGGAGAGATTGCGCTCAATTCGCTGCATCACGCGGATCAGCAGCAGATTATGGCTGTTGCTTCGTACGTGTCTCATTCTTCACCGCCGCCGTTTGCAGCGCAGTTTGCTGAGGTTACGGTGGACACCCAGACCGGGCAGGTGAAAGTGGACCGGCTGCTCATGGCGGTGGATGGCGGCGTGATTGTCAACCCGGTGCTGGCGTCGGGTCAGGTCGAAGGCGGCATGACCCAGGCATTGGGATATGCCGTATGCGAAGAAATGGTCTATGACGAAGCCGGGCAGGTTCGCGAAAAGGATTTCCGCAACTATCATATCTTCCAGGCAGATGAAATGCCTGAGTTGGAAACCCTCTTCATCGAAACCTATGAGCCTACCCATCCGTTCGGCGTAAAAGCCGTGGCGGAAATTCCATTGGATGGTGTGGCTCCGGCGGTTGGCAATGCGGTATCGGACGCATGCGGTGCCCAGGTGGATGAAAATCCAATCACGCCTGAACGCGTCTGGCAGGCACTGCAAAAAAAGTAAATCGGATATCAGAGTAAGACATGTCATTGCAAGGCGTGGTGAACACGCCAGAGACCACTCAAATTGAGCTCTCTGCCCGGGAAAAAACCGGGCTTGCAATGACAGTTTTGATATACAATAGGGATGTTCTTAATCTTCCGAATTGAGGAATAAATAACAAGATGGCATCACCGGTCTATGTAATAGGGCATGTTAATCCAGATACTGATTCAATTGCTGCGGCGATGGGGTATGCCTGGCTGTTGCGTGAACGCGATGGAATGGATGCGATTGCAGCCAGAGCGGGCGCAACCAACCAGCAAACTTCCTGGGTATTGAAGCATCTTGGGATGGATAGTCCCGTTCTGCTCACAGATGCTTCTCCACGGTTTGAATCCGTTTCACGGCGCCTGGATACCTGCACGTTGGATCAACCTCTGATGGATGCCTGGGCGATCGCAAATCGAACAGGTGGTTTGGCGCCGGTGCTCAACCCGGATGGATCTCCGTTTGGAATGCTGACCGGAAAAAGCCTGTTCGAAACGTTGATCCGCCTGATGGGTCCTCATCCCCGGAAGATGGATCTTAAGATCATGGAAATTCTGGATATGCCCTGCCGTGATGCCGCGGATACTGGCGTGCCGAAATTTTTGGCATCCAGCCGCATCCGAGATTCTCTGAATCGAATCTTACGCGAGGAGCGCGATGAATTCTGGGTGGTGGATGAGAAAGGGAGTTATACCGGTGTTTGCCGGCAACGCGATTTGCTCAATCCGCCCCGACTGAAAGTGGTTCTGGTGGATCACAACGAAGCCCATCAGGCACTTGGATCCCTGGAGGAAGCAGAATTATTGGAGATTCTGGATCACCATCGTCTGGGGAATCCCTCCACGCATCTCCCCATCCGTTTTACAGTGGATATTGTCGGCAGCACCAGCACCCTGGTTTCGGAGGGAATTGAAGAAAGTGGGTTAAGTGCACCGCCTACTTTGGCTGGATTGCTTCTGGCAGGGTTGCTTTCCGATACGCTGATTCTGACCTCACCGACAACAATGGAACGGGATCGATTGGCGGCGGAGAGATTGGCACGGTGGGCTTTTGCACATGGTTCTGCCCTGGCAGGTGAAACGATCCGGACCTACGGCGAAAAAGTTCTATCGGCTGGAACTGGCTTGAGCACCCGCACGCCCGCAGAAGTTGTCAGCACGGATATCAAGGAGTACGAAGCTGGCGGTATGCAATTTGCCATTGCCCAGGCGGAAGTCAGCGATCTGGTAGAATTGACAGAGTATCTGCCGGATTTGAAAACGGCATTGACCAATTTGCGTGATAAGCGCGGTTTGAATTTTGCCATGCTGATGATCACGGATGTTGTCCGTGGTTCGAGCCGGCTGCTGCTGTCCAATAATGTACCGGCATTGGGCAATTTGCCCTATCCGCCGGTTCCAGACGGGAGTTTGCTGGCAGAAGGCGTGGTATCGCGCAAGAAGCAGCTTTTGCCGGTTGTATTTGGCTTATTGGAGGAATAGATGAGCCTGTATCAGTCTCTGGCGGAAATCGAAGCCAGAGGGGATTCGGCAGTAGTTTGCACCATTATTGAGAGCAGCGGATCAACTCCACGCCATCAGGACAGCCGCATGATTGTTTATCCGGATGGACAATTTACCGGATCGGTCGGCGGCGGAGAAGTTGAAAGCCGGGTTCTGGCTGAAGCGAAGATCGTCTTTACTGATGGACATTCGCGTGTGTTCCACTACGACCTGGTGGATCCGGGTAGAGGCGATCCGGGCATCTGCGGCGGATCGGTGACCGTTTATCTGGAGCCGATTCTACCCAAGCCATGTGTTGTCGTCATTGGCGGTGGACATGTGGGCAAAGCCGTAGCGCATCTGGCGAAATGGCTGGGTTTTCGGGTGGTGGTCTCTGATGACCGACCGGAATTGTGCACCCCGGAAGCCAATCCAGACGCTGATGAATTCTATCCAATACCGATGGAGGATTTACCCAAACATTTACAGATCAATTCTCAGACGTATCTGGTTTTGACCACCCGGGGAATGAATGTGGATGTTCCCGGTGTTCCGGCGTTGCTGGATACCGCAGCCGGATACATTGGCATTATCGGATCACGCAGACGGTGGGTGATGTCCAAAAAAGGGATGATCGAAGCTGGTGTGACACAAGAAAAGATAGAAAGCATTCATTCACCCATTGGTTTGGAAATTGGAGCAGAAACCCCGGAAGAAATAGCGGTAAGTATCATGGCTGAGATTATCATGATCCGTAATGGTGGATCTGGGAAAAGCATGAAGATTAATTAATGGAGGCAATATGTGGCACGATTACGTAAATGCAAGCTCAGTTGAAGAAGTGCTGCAGGTTCTCGCAGAACGTGGTGAAAAAGCGCGAATCGTTGCTGGCGCAACGGATTTAATTCTTGAAATGGAACGGGGTGTACGCAAGGGAATTGAAACACTGGTCGATGTTTCGCGTGTGCCGGGATTGGACGAAATCTGTCTGGATGAAGATGGTGTGATCCACCTGGGACCCGGCGTGACGCACAATCAATGTGTTGCATCGAAACTCATTCGTGAACGGGCATTTCCGCTGGCGCGCGCCTGTTGGGAGGTTGGTTCACCGCAGATACGGAATCGTGGCACAGTGGCGGGAAACATCATCACCGCTTCACCGGCGAACGATACAATTTCACCCCTCATGGCGTTGGACGCCCGCCTGACGTTGCGTTCGACGAGCGGCGAACGCGTTGTGGCAATGAAAGATTTTTATCTGGGCGTGCGCCGCACCGTTTTACAACCCGATGAAATGGTGGTGGATATCGCCTTCCCGGCATTGAAGCCAGATCAGAAAGGCACGTTCTATAAATTTGCACTCCGCCGCGCACAGGCGATTTCACTCTTGAACAGCACGGTGATTATCACGCTGGATGGAAGCCGTGTAACCAAAGCCGCGATCACACTGGGCGCCGTCGCACCAACCATCATCCATGCGATCGACGCTGAAACCTTCCTGGTCGGGAAGGAATTGACGGAAGATGTCATTCGCCAGACGGGTGAACTGGCTATGGCGGTGGCACGTCCGATCAGTGATGTTCGCGGCTCAGCCGGATATCGGCGTAAAATGGTGGGTGTTGTGGTTCGACGCTCACTGGCAGCCCTGGCGGCAGGCACTGAACGGGATGGTTTTCCTGCGAAACCGATCGTATTGTGGGGACAGGATGCCTTCCCTGTGCCCAGGATTCCACAGGCAATCAGGAATAATGGGCATCAACCCATTACAACACGGATCAATGGAAAGATGTATACCATCCCTGGCGGACAAAACAAGACCCTGCTGCGCTTCCTGCGGGAAGATATTGGATTGGTGGGAACCAAAGAGGGCTGCGCAGAAGGTGAATGCGGCGCATGTACCGTCCATCTGGACGGGGTGGCAGTGATGAGCTGCATGGTGCCCGCTCCGCGGGCGCAGGGGGCAGAAATTGTAACCGTTGAGGGACTGGCGCAGGATGGACAACTTCACCCGGTGCAGGAAGCTTTTATTGAGAAGGGCGCCGTTCAATGCGGTTATTGCACACCCGGTTTTCTGATGTCTGCAGCGAAGTTGTTGGAAGAACGTCCCACGCCCAGTCAGGAAGAGATTCGACAGGCAATTACCGGCAATCTCTGCCGGTGCACCGGGTATTACAAGATCATCGAGGCAATAGAAACAGCCAGCAGGAGGTAATTATGGGCTATGGTCATTCCCATGAACCATTACAGATGACGAAAAAGGAAATCCATCCAATCTGGAGAGGGGTTGGGTTTCTCCTCATTTTTCTGATCCCGGCACTTTCATATGGGGCTTCGATTGTCATTTTCAAAGAAAATGCAGTCAAACACTGGTTCCCCATCCCGGGTGAAATCATTGCGCACGGTCATGATCCTTTGATCTATGCAAAGATCATTCTGACGATTGTACTGTCATTGCTGATCTACTCCATTTTCACATTGATCACGTCCATCGTCACCCGGATGTTTGGTGCATCCAAATTGGGTCCTTATGATGCACCGCCCGTTTATCGAAACGGGTCCTCGCGCCGAAGCTGATCTGTGTGGAATTTGAAGCATGACCACAGGCATTATTGCCAGTGGTCGTGTTGCTGTTCCTTTAATGGACGCGCTGCTCAAATTCGTCGTTGATGCGCTTTCGCTCTGAAAATCTTATACTTTGGGATGAAGACATGATAATCATTGTTCGTGGTGGCGGTGACCTGGCAAGCGGCGTGATTCTGCGGCTTCACCGGGCGGGATTAAAGGTGGCGGTCACGGAGCTCGCAAAACCGCTGGTGGTACGCCGGGCAGTATCTTTTGCGCAGGCGGTATATGATGGTCGCGTTCAGGTGGAAGAAGCAACTGGTATTTTAGTCAAAACTGCGTCAGATGCTCAGTCTGAATGGGACGGGGGAAATATACCCGTGTTCATCGATCCAGAGGGCGCAATCTGTGATCAACTGCATCCCGATGTGATTGTCGATGCCCGGATGCGAAAAATAATCCCGGACGATCTGAAGCTGAGCGATGCCCCATTGGTAATCGGGTTGGGACCTGGTTTCCGTGCCAGTATCGATTGTCATGCGGTCATCGAAACCATCCGCGGACCGTATCTGGGCAGAGTGATCTGGCAGGGGCAGGCTATCCCCGACACGGGAATTCCTGAAACGGTTGGTCAGCATCAGGCAGACCGGGTTTTACGGGCGCCAGCAGATGGTGTTTTGAAAGGGATGGCTCATCTGGGCGACCACCTTCAGGCAGGCGCTGTCATTGCCGAAGTGAACAATATCCCTGTTCTGGCGCCGTTTGAAGGGATTTTACGCGGGTTGGTTGAAACCGGGCTGCCTGTAAAAAAAGGAATGAAAATTGGTGATGTTGATCCAAGGCTGGATAAGGATACCTGGCGGCTGGTTTCGGATAAAGCCCTGGCGGTCGCCGGTGGAGTGATGGAAGCCATTTTATCGCGGGCAGATCTGCGGGCACATCTCTGGGATTGAGGGGTGCGATTGAATCTCGTTCGTTCATTACGATTGGAGACGCCTGCCCGATTGGCGTTGGTAGGGTCGGGCGGAAAAACAACCGCATTGTTTTTGCTGGCGCATGCGTTGCCGTCACCGGTTTGGGTGACGGCAACCACTCATCTGGCGGTTTCACAGACGCGCCTGGGTGATCGACTTTGGATCGTCGCGGATGCGGATGCGTTGCAGGACGGAGAGATCTATCGCGGAGTAAACGTGTTCACGGGTCCAGTTGGCGCAGATCAACGCACTGCCGGACTGGAGGGGGAACCGCTGGAAAGATTGCATCAGCTTGCAGATGCCAACGCGGTTCCATTACTTATTGAAGCGGATGGATCGAAGCAAAAGCCATTGAAGGCGCCGGCTGCTCATGAACCGCCGATACCCCCCTGGGTGAAGACCGTGGGAGTCTGCGTGGGAATGAGCGGCGTCGGAAAGCCATTGACGGATGCGACGGTACATCACGCGCTGGTTTTCAGCGATTTGACCGGGATGAAACCGGGCGAATCGGTCACCATTGAAGGATTGGCGAAATCTCTATGTCATCCCCAGGGGGGATTGAAAAACATTCCGCCGGGTGCGCGGCGGGTGGCGATATTGAACCAGGCGGATACGGCAGATCTTCAGGCAGCCGGGAAACGCCTGGCTGAGATGATCCTCCCTTCGTATGACAGCGTGGTGATTGCAACTCTCGCTGGTTCGCCTGAAATCCATGCGGTGATTGAGCATACCGCGGGAATCATTCTGGCTGCGGGTGGATCGGTGAGATTGGGCAGACCCAAGCAGACGTTACTCTGGAGAGGCGAACCGCTGATCCGGCATGTGGCACGCACGGCGTTATCCGCCGGATTGGACCCCGTGTATGTTGT
>JBDKTF010000074.1:0-6770 GCA_039680295.1 Anaerolineaceae bacterium | reverse complement strand
TGGATACCCGTCAGGCAGCCGCGCCGTCTGCCGGTTCGCGCGTGAGTTCTCCCGTGACGGGGAAGATTGAAATCTCACCCATCCGGCTTTCCGCTACCAGCGTGGATTACGATCAGCCCGTGACCATGCAGGCAACCCTGACAGGCAAGAATATCGGTTACGTCTATTTATTCGTGGGATATGTGGATCCAAGCAGCGGCTCCATTCTGGTCGCAGATCGGGATTACCTGGAAAGCCCCAAAACGCGTCAGGTGGGTGACCTGTATTATCCCGCGTGGAGCGATGATGAGAGTTTCAACCTGAAGTATTCCTGGACGCCCACCGTCTTTACGATTGATGACGGCAGCCAGTCGGTGGTGGCGCTGCTCAATCCCGAACGTTACGGCGCATCTGCGCAGGAAGCCGTCTACACCGCTGACGGCATCTACACCGACACTGCCACCGGACAGTCACGTTACGCGCGCATGTACTTTACTGATGGGCAGATGACCCGCATCTACGGCTTTACCGGCATGGACGCCACGGGCGCGCTGCATGAGATCATCCCGCAAACCGGGGATCAGGTCACATTGATTCAAACCTGGTTGGAATCGGACGGCGCGGGGGGTGTGAAAACCGCCACCGAGCAGGGTGAAACGCTCACCTTCGGCAGCCAGATGTTCACCTGGCAGGAGATGTACGCCGGAGCCGGGGATTACGTGTTGGGATACGTTGTTTCTGATCTGGAAGGAAACGAAACCCAGGCATATGCGCAGGTCACCGTCCGCTGAATCAATAGCAATTTACAAAGACACGGCAGCGGTATCATCAACCGCTGCCGTGTCTTGTTTAAGTCATCCTCGGTTAAACCCACCCTGGACTTCAGGCGCCTTTTATTCCCGGACATCCGAATTCGGGACATTTTTCTTTGTCGTTCGCCGAGTTCTGCGCTTTGGGGCGGCGACATGCGCCCCTTCTTCGTCAATGACTGCTTCGAGCAGAATCTGACGGTCGACCAACCCCAGCGGTTTTCCGCTTTCATCGACCACCACCAGCCACTTGCGCGACTCTGCCAGCATCATCCGAATGGCTTCCACCACGGGCAAATCCGGAGACGCCGTCAATGGACCCGGGGACATCAGGTCGAATGCGGTCTCGGTTCCCGGAGCAGGTTTGCCGATCTGCCGGAATGCGTCCAGAATGGTCTTGTGGCGGACAGGCTTCACGCGTGCGACCACATCTGAATCGCTGAGCAGACCGACTGCCTTGCCGGTTTCATCGACCACGACCAACCGGTGGGTATCGTTCTGCGCAAATTGCTCAATGATGGACGCCAGATTTTCGTCCTGGTTTACCATCGGAATCTGGGTTGTCATAATCTCCCGAACGGTTTGTCCGTGAGGGAAATGCGGCGCTTCGGGGCGGGCTTTTTGCTGCACCTGGGCGACCTGGCGCAGAACATCCAATCGTGAAAGCATGCCGACCAGCACACCGTTTTCATCGACCACGGGCAGGCGCTTCAAGCCCCGCTTCACCATCCGCAGGGTCGCGGTTCCAAGAGACTCTGACTCCATCACAGTGACCACCGGCTGAGTCATCACGTTTTCCACGGTCTGCGGAGAGCTTTTCAACTGTGCCAATTCCTGATTGATTTCCGCCTCATCCAGCCGGACCGCCACCGAAAGGCGCTCCCGGATACCGCCGCGTTCCAGCAAATCCTCGTCGGTCAGAATTCCCACCGCCTGCCCGGATGGGTTCACCACCGGAAGATCCTTGACATGTTCGTCCAGCATCCGTTTCCAGGCTTCATGGATGGTTGCATCCGTGGAAATTGAAATCACCTCGCGGTTTGCGATCTCGCCAACCAGCCGGTCTGCGGGGAGAGGATTGCGGAAGCGGTGAGTGTATTTGATGAGCTGGACTTCTTCCAACGTGATCAGCCCTTCGCGCACCATCGGAGAAACCACGTCCAGAATGGAGGCGATTTTTTCGGGCGTGTCGATCACCTCAACGACGATGGGAAGGTCCATGGAGAGCACTTCGATCGATGTCGTCGACACCCTGGAATGTGCGCCAAACCCTCCAATCCCTCGAAACACGGTGGCGCCTGCCACTCCCTGCGCGCGCAGTGTGTCCAGAAGCGCCATTTCCAGGGGCTTCCCCCGCCAGCGGTCGCTTTCGCTGATATAGATGCGCAAACGTTGAACCCTGTTTTGAGAGGCGAGATCCGGCATCATGACCTCCACGCTTTTCTTATTATTATAGACTCTTCCCGAGGAACACGCCTAATCCTGCGGCGAGCAATCCGGCGATGGCGCCGCCAAAAGCGTTGAGCATGCCCAACAGCCACTGCTCGCGGTAGATCAGATTGAAACTTTCGTAGGTGTAGGTGGAAAAAGTGGTGTAGGCGCCCAGAAAACCGACCGCGAAGAAAAGCCGCCAGCGCGGGTCGATTAAGAACCGTTCTGTGGCAAGCGTGAGAAAGAAGCCGAGGATCAGGCTGCCGGTGATGTTGATCAGAAGCGTGCCGTAGGGGAACGCGGTTCCCCATTTTCGCGCCGCCCAGTCTCCCAACCAGTAACGGGCATTGGCGCCGAGGACGGCGCCGGCGGAAATCAATAAGAATTTCTCAATATTGGGTCCGATGATGATATGCAAAATTCCCTCTATGAACACTACGAATAATGAAAATCTCTTCCGATGAACCAGATCTGCACAAATAAAAAGCGCGCACCAACCGCGCGGGAGTGATTTTATGCTTTGCAGCCGGGATCGTCAAGGCGAACTGTCACAAACGTATGGATTGAAAGGGGCAATCGTTTTATACACATTTGTAGCCCATTCCCATCTTTTATGGTTAAAATAGAGATAGGAGGTATCCAATGAACTATTTTCCTGATGAACACCGTTACGACAATATGCGTTATAACCGCTGCGGAAACAGCGGATTGAAACTTTCCGCCGTGTCGCTGGGTTTCTGGCACAACTTCGGCAGCGTTGATTCCTTTGATAACATGCGCGCCATGGTACAACGCGCCTTCGATCTGGGCATCACGCACTACGACCTGGCGAACAATTACGGTCCTGTGCCTGGTTCGGCGGAAGAGAATTTTGGGCGCATTCTCAAATCCGACCTGGCGGGTTACCGCGATGAACTGGTCATCTCCACCAAGGCGGGGTATTTGATGTGGGCGGGTCCTTACGGAGAATGGGGTTCGCGCAAATACCTGCTCTCCAGCCTCGACCAGAGCTTGAAGCGCATGGGGCTGGAATATGTGGACATCTTCTATTCCCACCGTCCCGACCCCGACACCCCCATCGAAGAGACCATGGGCGCGCTGGATTCTGCCGTGCGCGCGGGCAAGGCGCTGTATGTGGGCATTTCCAATTACAACGCAGAACAGACCCGCAAGGCGGTCCGCATTCTGCGCGAACTGGGCACTCCCTGCCTCATTCACCAGCCGCGCTACAACATTTTCGACCGTTGGGTGGAACCGGAGCTGCTGGACGTGTTGAAAGACGAGGGCGTGGGCTGCATCGCCTTTTCGCCGCTGGCGCAGGGTTTGCTGACCAACCGCTATCTGGAAGGTCTGCCCGCCGATTCGCGCGCGGTCAAATCGGGCGTTTTCCTCAAACCCGAACAAATCACCGAAGGACGGCGGGCGCAGATCCGCGCACTGAATGAGATTGCCCAGGCGCGCGGTCAGACACTGGCGCAGATGGCGCTGGCGTGGGTGCTTCGACAGCCGGTGATGACCTCAGTGGTCATCGGCGCCAGCCGCCCCCAGCAGGTTGAAGACTGCGTGGGCGCGTTGAACCAGCTCGACTTTGCGCGCGCAGAACTGGAAGCGATTCGCAAAATCACCGGATAATGCCTCTACCTGCCTCCCCCGGTTTCTGCAGAAATTGGGGGAGGTTTTGCATTATTTCGTCAGGTGACCGTTGGAATACACCTGCACGCGGTTCCGTCCCGCATCTTTGGCGTTGTATAGGGCGTGGTCAGCCGCCCACAGCACTTCGTCTGTTCTGGCGCCGTGGCGTGGATATTCCGCCACCCCCGCGGATAGCGTTACCCGCAGCGATTCCCCCCGATAATCCACCTGCATATCTTCGAACGCGGCGCGCCAATGTTCCGCGCGAACACGGGCGATCTCTGCCGTGGCGCCCGGCATCACAATCACAAATTCCTCGCCCCCATACCGGCAGGCGATATCGCCCTTGCGAATCATATCCAGGAACATTTTGCCCAACCGCTGCAGCATCATATCCCCGGCTTTGTGTCCGTAGTGATCATTGATATTTTTGAAGTGGTCGATATCGATCATCACCAGACTGACCGGTTCCTTCATCAGATCTGCTTCGGTGAGGACCTGATCCAGCACATCTTCCATGTAGCGCCGGTTGTATAAGCCGGTCAGCGCATCCTGTTCCGCCTGCTGGCGCAATTTTCCCTGCAGTTCCTGAATTTCTTCGATCTGAACCTGAAGCTGGTGGTTGGCTTGCATCAGCGCGACCTGCGCCTGACGCCGGACGGTCACATCGTGCAGCAGAATGATTTGACCATTGACTTTTCCCCGGTCGTCGATCATCTGGGATACCTGCGGCTCGAGGAAAAACGACTCTCCTTCCATCTGGACGATCTCGATGGGCATGGATTCGCTGGTCAGGTGCGCCAGATCGAAAGCTGACACTTCTCTGGCGGATATGCCCAGCCAGTCTCGTTCGGAGTCTCCCAGCAGGGCGTGGGCAGCCAGATTCAGGTCTGCGATCGCCCCATTACAATCCAGCACGATGACCGGGTCCATTAACTGCTCCACCACCGCTTCGCGCGCCACGGGCGCCAGCTCCAGCAGATGGAAGTGATAGATGCTCCATACCAGTACCAGACCCGAAGCCGCCGCGCCAATGGGGATGAGATCCAGCCAGGGGAACGGGTTGAGCCCAACCGAGTAGATCATCCCCAGAACTGCGGGGATCAGACTGGCGCCGATCATCGATGTGCGCTGCCGCTGGTAGGGTTTGCTGAGGTTACGGTATCCCCTGAGAAAGATGAAGACCCCAAGCGCCAGGATCAGATAAAAATAAACCACAAAGATGCCGTACCACCAGCCGTGAAGGTAGATGTACGAATTCGTTCCGGGGGGGCCGGCGGTATAACCCGTCCAGATCCAATGGTGCCAGGGGTTTGTCCAGACCAATCCCAGCGTGATCGTTGGGATGAGGCAGAGCAGAACCACGCTGCGCCAAGAGATCCATCTGCGTCTGCCGGTATAGTGAAGCACAAAAAGCAGCAGCAGCGGCGGCAGCGCTACAAAGCCGATATACTCGATCTGCGCAAAAATGATTTTATATCGCAGCCCCACCACCATGGTTTCGACGCCAGAGGAAAAATTTCCCAGCGCGATGGCGGTCATGATCACCGCCAGCAGTCCGCCTCCCCGTATCTTCCGCCGCTGCCATGCCAGATAAGCGGCGAATACGGAGATCATTCCGCAACCGAAAAGGAGCAATCCGCGGGGAAGAATGTGAAAGAGCATCGGTTATTCCCTTGGTGGTTCCCGTTTGATTGTGAGCAGGGCTCGTTATGGCTGCGCGCCCGCCTGTTTTTTGATTAACTTTTGATTGAAACGTTCAATGTCAATAATGAAGCGCTCGTGTTCACCCTCTGCGATTTGCTCCATCTCATCCCAGGCTTCCACCTTGAAGCGCAGCCGTCTGCCGTCCACTTCGAGCAGCTCGGCGCGGAAGCGCACCGTCATTCCCACCGGCGTGGCTGCCAGATGCCGCACGTTCACCACCGCCCCCACCGTGGACTGCCCGGCGGGCAGCAGCGGCAGAACAGCGGTATGCGCGACGCGTTCCAGATAAGCGACCAGGCGCGGTGTGCTCAGCACCGGCGGCAGACTTTGCCCGCCCGAGGCGCGGGCGGTATCCGCTTCCACTACCGTGAGGGTGATTTCGTTCGTCAATCCGGGTTCGATAAGCATGAATTTACCTTCACTTGTCTGGATGACTGAATCCATCTTACAACATTTCAAGGGGGGCGCTCTTTACAAACGCTTATCGATTTTACCCCATCCCATCCGTTTCTCTGCATGTTTTATGCCGTTTAAAGTTCGAGCGGAGCCTGAAAAAAACCGGCTCCGCTCGATTCTCCTCCCGGGGAATGTCTGAAGAAAATCAGCGCAGAACCAGCGGGACATACAGGCTGTGCGGTGGGGGCAAAACGTTCAGATTGAAGGAAATGCTGCCGCTGGCGCCGCCGCTGTCTGTTGCGGTGAGCTGAATCACCAGCGCTGTGCCTGCGCTGCCCGCAGGCGGCGTGCCGCTGAAGGTGCGCGCTGCCGCGTCAAACGTCAGCCAGGCAGGCAGTGGATCGCCCGTGCCGAGGCGCGCGGTGTAGGTCAGCGTGTCGCCGGGGTTGTCAATAAAAACATCATCGCGGAAGGTATAGCGGAAGGGCAGATGGACATACGCCGTCTGATCAGGCAGCGCGCCGTTCACCCACGGCACGGCGGTGACATGCAGGGTGATCGTTGCCGCAGCCGAAGTTGCCAACCCGTCAGAAACAGTGAAGGTGAAACTGTCTTCGCCCTGATAGCCCGGATCAGCGACATAACCGATGTTGGGCACGATTTCCGTCACCGCGCCGTACTGCGGCTGGGTGATGACCATGTAGGTGAGCGGATCACCGTCAGCGTCGGTTCCGCTGAGCGTGATGGGGAGCGTCACGCCGCTGACCGCGTCCAGCGTCTGCGGGGTCGCTATGGGAATGCTGTTGGGCAGCGCCA
>JBDKTF010000523.1:0-4409 GCA_039680295.1 Anaerolineaceae bacterium | reverse complement strand
TGTTGATCGGAGGTATCCGCCGGGATCATGCAGAGCCAGCGGTGGAATTCAAATCTGTCAGCAGCCGTGCCGTAACGGGCAGATCACTGGCTGTGTCGGGTAGTTGCGCCAAATTATATCAATTTACTCCAACAAAAGGCAAGATAATCAGGACGTGTTTCGCTGCAATCTGCGGCAGCCGGGAATCATACTTGCAACGGGATAAATGATTTTGCAGGCGTGATTTGCGAGCGGCATGGATGATTGGCGGGGTTGGAATGGTTGTAAATCCGCTGCTCTCTGACTATAATAAATGCATTAATTATCAGGTGGGATACCGGTGTCATTCGCCCATGCGGGCTGGTTTCGGTTTTGATCTGGATGGCTGAGCCATGATACGATATTAACCCATCAATGGGGGTTGACCTGGACACGAACGATGCGACCCGCGTTTTTAATAATGATGATGAGTTCCCCAGGCGGCTTCGTCCGGGAGTGCTGCTTGCCAATCGCTATGACATAGAAACACCGATTGGCAGGGGCGGCATGGGATCGGTATACCGCGCCCGCGATTTGCATTTTCCCAACATCACCAAACATGTGGCGGTCAAAGAGATGATCAACGCATCGGATGATGAATCCATGCGGCAGACTGTGGTGCATCATTTCGAACGTGAAGCCAATATTGTCGCTTCGCTCAATCATCCTTCCATTCCCAAAATTTATGATTATTTCACCGAGGGCTCCAGTTGCTATCTGGTGATGGAGTATGTTGTCGGCAAGGACATGGAAACCTTGATCCGCGAATCTTCCACCTCCATCGAGGAAGATCGCGTGATCCATTGGGCGGTTGAATTGTGCGAGGTGCTCCAATACCTGCATTCGCATACACCCGATCCCATCATTTTCCGCGATGTAAAGCCTTCCAACATCATGATCAATGGTTATGACCATGTGGTGCTGGTGGATTTTGGTATTGCAAAACATTTCCGCGCCGGGCAGCGTGGAACGATGATGGGCACCGAGGGTTACTCGCCGCCAGAGCAGTACCGCGGTGAATCCACACCGCTGGGCGATATCTATGCCCTGGGCGCCACCTTGCATCACCTGCTGACCCGTCACGATCCACAAATGGAAGCGCCGTTCACCTTTGCGGATCGTCCCATTCGCAAACTGAACCCCAACGTTTCGCCCGAATTGGAGGCGGTGGTGAATCGGGCGCTGGAATATATGCCGGAAGATCGCTATCCTTCAGCGGCAGAAATGAAGCAGGCGCTCCTCAACTTAACGCAAACCGCCAGCGCTCCCTCGCTGGCGACCCGCCTGCTGATGGATAAACAGGCGATTCGTCCGGTGTGGACATTCGACGCCGAAGACGAAATTCGCGCCACACCCTGTTATCATCATGGCGTTCTCTACCTGGGTTCGCTGGATTCCAACGTGTATGCGTTGGATGCCGCGCGGGGTGATTTCATCTGGAAATATCCCACGCGTGGTGGAATCGTTGTACGTCCGGCAGTCGATGAATCCTTCCTGTTCGTGGGCTCCGAAGACCGAACGATGAGTATGCTTTCAACCATCAGCGGGAAGGTGGTGTGGGTCTACAAGGCGGCGGGAAAAATACGTTCGTCGCCCGCTGTCTGCGAGAATTATGTGTTCTTTGGCGCGGATGATGGGCACCTGCACGGTGTGGATGTGACCAGCGGACGGCGGCTATGGGCTTTTGAGACCAATGCGCCGGTGCGCTCATCGCCGCTGGTGGATGATAAGCAGATCTATTTTGGGAATGAGAACGGCGATTTCTTCTGTCTGGATTTCATGGCGGAAGTGCGTTGGCATGTTCACGCGCGTCGGGCGGTGACTTCGTCGCCGGTTCTGGCGGATGGCGTCATTTATTTTGGTTCGGTGGACACATCTTTGTATGCCATTGATGCTAAAATGGGCTGGGAGATCTGGCGCTACCGCATGAGCAAGGGGACGGTTTCTTCGCCGTGCGTGGCGCGTGACTACGTCTTGATCGGTTCCGCTGACGGCTGCATCTACTGCATCGACCGCGTCAGCGGGCGGGAAATCTGGGTCTTCCATACCGGGCATCAGGTCACCGGTTCGCCGCTGGTTTTGGATGAACAGGTATACTGCGGGTCGGTGGATGGGTATTTTTACTGCCTCGACCTGGAAACAGGTCGGTTGATTTGGAAATACAATGCGGGCGCGCCGATCATTGGCTCTGGCGTTTCGGCGGCTGATTTGATCTGTTTTGGCGCGACCAATCATCGGATTTATGCGCTGCCGACAATTTGAGCGCAGGATTGAAATTTACGGAATGCTGGCGGAGATGGATCTTGCCTGCCGCGGCATTCAGATAGTCGGATAAGGTATATTTCTGGAGGTAGGATATGGGTGATCAGACTGAATTGATCCGTGTACTGGTGGTGGACAATAATCCGGAAACTCGGGAGAAAGTTCGCAATCTGCTGGGCGCAGAAAAAGACCTGGATGTGGTGGGCATTGCCCGCACCGGCAAAGAAGCCATCGAAATGGCGCAAGACAAGGAACCCGACGTGGTGGTGCTGGACGTGGATATCACCGATTTGGATGAAATCACCATCACCGAGTCGATCTGCCGCCGTGTTCCGTTTACGCAGGTCATCATTCTGGCGGTGCAGGTGGATCCACCGTATATGCGCCGCGCCATGCTGGCGGGCGCGCGTGATTTCATCGTCAAACCCCCATTGGCGGATGAGCTGCGTTCAGCCGTATACCGCGCGGGCGGACTGGCGCATGAGAAGCGCGACGCCTCGATGCGCATCAATCCCCAGGCGGCGCCTGAAGCGGCGGTGGAACGCGGTGTTTCCCGCGGCAGGATCATTCAGGTGTATTCGCCCAAAGGCGGCACCGGCGTGACGACGCTGGCAACCAATCTGGCGGTTTCGCTGCACAGCGAAGACACCAAGGCGGTGATCGTGGATGGCAATCTGCAATACGGAGATGTTGCCATCTTCCTGAACGAAATTGGCTATCACAGCATTCTGGATTTGGCGCCGCGCATCGATGACCTCGATCCGCAGATTGTGCAGTCGGTGCTGGTGAAGCACGAAAAGACCGGTCTGGATATTTTGATCGCACCCAACCGCCCCGAAATGGCTGAAAAAGTCAGCGGAGAGGATTTCTTTAAAGTTTTACAATTCCTGCGGCGTATGTACTCTTTTGTCATCGTCGATACACCCTCTGCGCTGAATGACATCACGCTTGCCGTGATGGACGCGGCAGACCTGATCGTGTTGGTGACCACCCAGGATATTGCAGCGGTAAAGAACGCCCGTCTCTTCCTTTCAGTGGTGGACGGACTGCATATCAATCGTCAGCGCATTGCATTCGTAATGAACCGTTTCGACAAACGCGTGGCAATTTCTCCGGAAACGGTGGCGGAAAACCTCAAGCAGCCAGTGGTTTCGGTCATTCCGCTGGATGATGCGCATCTGGTACGGGCTGCCAATCAGGGCGTGCCTTTTGTGGTGCAAAGCCGCACCGAAACCGTCTCGCGGGCGCTGCTGGGTCTGACGGATGTGGTTAAACAGCGGTTGTTGATGTTGGACACCAAAGACATCAGCCAGGTCAAGGTGTTCAAAGAAGCGGCTTAAGCAGGATCGGGTATACCGAAAAGGATCGGCGGGATGAATGATTTGCCTGCCGACCCTTTTTGTCTGAGAAGGAGGTACGATGATCAGGAAGACCAGCAGCAAACCGGTGGGCTTCCAATCGATCAGGGGGGCGTTCTTCCGAAGGGGATTCTGGGGCGCTGTCTGGTTGGTTGGGGCGCTGCTCCTTTTGGGCTGCACAGCGAGCATGGAGGCTGGCAGACGGTCTGAAGCGGTGGCGGAACTGGCGGCATCGCCGGTCGCGCCTGCATCGACCCGTTCGCCAACCCCGTCTGCTGTCCTCCCCGCCTCTACCCCAACCGCCACGCCGTGGTATCGCATCGATACGCCCACACCCGAGCTGGTACAGGCGCACCTTTCTTTTTACTGGCCGCCCTACCGCGACATGAACTGCGATGTGGAATGTGAGCATCTCGCGAATGCCGATGACTGGCAGCAGTGGGTGGGTAAAGGTGTGGCATGCCCTGGCGAGTATGAATTGGGGACGGTATTTGTGATCATGGGGCAGAAGTGGAAATGCGTGGACCGTGGCGGTGCGATCGTCATCAATGCAGATGGAAGCATCTGGTTGGATATGTTGATGCCGTATATGCCGTATGGTATCGCCTGGGGCACTGTCTCGGAGGTGCGCGTGATACGGAATGTTTCAAATAATTTATTTGAAAATTGAAAATATTTAAGTGTAACCTTGAGAAAATAAATATACCTATTGACTAAATTAAAATTTGTGATACGATAGAGGGGAGTTGATGAATTTTAACCACTTCCTGG
>JBDKTF010000323.1:0-1921 GCA_039680295.1 Anaerolineaceae bacterium | reverse complement strand
GAGAGAAACAACCACGCCACCAGCGTCCAGCGGCGGGTCAGACGAATCCAGCGGTCATCGGTGCGCCCGGCGACCAGGGCAGCGATGGCATAAGCAAATGGGACGGTAAAGGCGACAAACCCCAGGTAAAGCAGGGGGGGATGGAAGATCATGCCGGGATGACGCAGCAGGGGATTCAATCCGTTTCCGTCGGGGGGAACGATCAGCGTGCCGCCCTGCGGCTGGAACATGGAAGAGATGCTCGTGCCGTTGGGAAGCTGCCAGAAACGATTGAATGGATTATCCACGAAGATGATCAAGCCGAGGAAGAAAGCCAGGGTGACCAGCAAGACCAATATCACCCAGGGCAATAATTCACGGTCGCGATCCCATTTGCGCATGGCAGCAGCCGCAGAAAATCCCGACATCAGCCACGCCCAAAAGAGCAGCGAACCCGACTGACCGCCCCACAGAGCTGTCAGGCGCAGCAAAGGCGACATACTCTGGCTGGCAACCGAATAGACGAACTCCACCTCATAATGTCCGCTGACGAGGAAGTAGAGCAAGATACCGGTGGAAATGAAGATCAATAGGAAGGTGAGCAACGTGGAAAGCCGGGCGCTCTCCACCCAGGCGAACTGGTTTCTCCGCGCGCCGACCACCGCTGCGACTGCTCCGTAGAGGGATAGGAAAAAGGCGATGACGAGAAGACCGTACCCGAAATTGGCTAACATGGTTGCTCCTTGACGATCCCTTCCGGTCGCAGTGCGGAAAAACCTCGATGATGGAGAAACGGCAAACGCTGCGCCCAACGCCCGCCAACGCGGGGTACACGGTCAATTCGATGCGTCAGAACCGACCTGCTCTGGCACGGCATCTTCGTATTTCGTGGGACATTTGAGCAGCAGCTCATCCGCGTAAAACACCCCATCCCCGCCCAGTTTGCCGGTCATGATCGCCTGGGCTTCGTTTTTCAGCAAATCAGGCTTCACACCATTATAGACCACCTTTAATTGCGCCCGGGTGGGATCTGCGACAGCATCATGGAGCACCTGCGCCAGACCGCCCTGCTGCTCAATCAACTTATTGTCTGCGGGGATATCCGCCACCGTAAAGGTGAGGTTGAGCGTATTCGCATCATAATGAATGGTATCGCCGATGACCGCGCCGGATACGCGCACACTGCGTCCCTGGGCGCTGGCGCCCTTCTGATTCAATTCGGCAATGGTGAGGAAATACTGGGCATTCGCCCGGGTGGATGAGATGATCAGATATACCACGGCAGCCAGAATTATCACACCGCCAATGATGAACTTGAGCTGTATTTTCGGCGCAGCATTTGAATCTACCGTCTGTCCCATCAAGACCTCCAGGTTCCGACCCACTCCATCACCGGGAAGAGCAGGAAGCAGTAGCAAGCACTTCATTTTGACACACTTTGATTAATTTTACCTGAACCCAGATCAAACGAAGGATTAGAATCAGATTAATAGACACCGGCGAGGATCTTCCCCGCGAGTATTTTCCATAGCGTTCTTTCATTGCGTATTCTTCATCATTTTGGATTACAATATTTTTATGCGTACATTTCCGTCACGATCGGGGCTTTTAGCGGTATGGATGCTTTCAGCAGGATTCCTGCTGGCAGGGTGCATCAGCCTGTCGGACATCACGACATCAAACGCTCCAATCACAACCAGCCAACCGACCGCCAGCGCAACCGTACAACCCGAGCTCGATATCCCCTTCAAAGAAGCCTGGTCAGTCTCTGCGCATTCGGCGCAAAATTCGCAAAATATCCCGGATTGGAACAATCCATTAAAACGCAGTGTGGACAGCACCTGCTTGGGCTGCCACACCGCAGAAGGATTCAGCCAGGTGCTGACGGATGGCAGCGCAGAGTCAGCGCCCTTCCCCACCGGCACCATTCCTTTCAGCATCG
>JBDKTF010000188.1:0-10283 GCA_039680295.1 Anaerolineaceae bacterium | reverse complement strand
AAATTCGGTGGGCAGATTTAATCATTGTGCTTCGTAAAGGGGGAGTGGCTGCAATTGGCAACCACGAACAACTTTTGAAGACGTCGGAAGCATACCGGCGCATCTTCAGTGAATCATAAAGCGAGCTGAACCATGGGCTTTTTTGCCGGACTCAACACAGAAAAATACGACCGCCAATATTCAGATCGCGAGTTGGTGGGTAGAATCGTCGAATATTTTCACAGCCAACGCAAACGGATTTTGGGTATTGTTGTAATGGTGCTGATGATGTCACTCACCGGCGCGGCGTTGCCGTGGGTGGTCTCACGCGGTCTGGATATGCTTGGGGGGCAGCCCACCGAGTGGGGAATGATAGCGATTGGGCTGGTTGTTTTGGGGATTGGGCTGATCAACTGGTTTGCCAACTGGGCACGTCAAAAATTGACCGCGCGGGCGGTGGGAGATGTGGTGGTGAATTTGCGAACCGCTGCATTTCAGGCAGCGGCAAACCACGACCTGTCATTTTATGATAATTATTCCTCCGGAAGAATCCTTTCCCGGATTACCAATGACACGCAAGATTTTGGTCAATTGATTGTGCTTGTAACGGATCTGGTTTCCCAATTCGTCGAATCGGGCATTCTGGCGGTGGTGTTGGTGAATATTGAATGGAAGTTATCTTTGTTCCTATTTGCCCTGATGCCGATTTCTTTTCTTCTGGCGCTTGCTTTCCGTGGATTGGCTCGAAATATCACGCGGAAAGGTTTTCAGGCGATGGCAAACGTGAATGCGACCATCAAAGAGACCGTCAGCGGTATTGCGGTGGCGAAGAATTTTCGTCAGGAGCAGGGAATCTATCAAGACTTCGATGATGCCAACCAGACTTCATACCGTGTCAATGTGCGGAGAGGGCTGGTTTTATCCATCGTATGGCCGACCTTGAACGCATTAAGCGGGATTGCGACCGGGGTGATGGTTTATTTTGGCGGTTTATCGGCTGCGCAGGGCGCGGTTACTGTGGGCGCCTGGTATCTGTTCGTACAGAGTCAGGATAGATTCCTTTATCCGGTGATGAACCTGGCAGCTTTCTGGACGCAGGTGCAAAACGGTCTATCTGCCTCTGAGCGTATTTTTGCCTTGATCGATGCCAAACCCGCGGTTGTACAGACCGACCAGCTTCCAGTGAAGGAATTGCGGGGTGAGGTGAAATTCGAGCATGTCGATTTTTCCTACAAAGATGGCACCCCGGTTCTCGAGGATTTTAATTTGTGCATTCGACCGGGCGAGAACATTGCTCTGGTGGGACATACCGGGGCAGGAAAGTCATCCATTGGGCGGTTGATTGCCCGGTTTTATGAATTTCAGCACGGAAAATTGCTAATCGATGGGAAGGATATCCGTACACTGGATTTGAAAGCCTACCGCCAGCATCTTGGCGTTGTCTCACAAACCCCCTTCCTTTTCTCCGGGACAGTGCTCGAGAATATTTGTTACGCCATTCCGGAGATATCACGGAGTGAAGTGGAGTCGATTGCCCGCCAGATCGGAAATGGGGAATGGATTGACACACTGCCCAATGGTCTGGACAGCGAAGTCGGCGAGCGGGGGGCACAATTATCGATGGGGCAGCGGCAGCTCGTTTCGTTAATGCGCGTACTGGTCCAACGCCCCAAGATTTTCATTCTGGATGAGGCGACCGCCAGTATCGACCCGTTTACAGAATGGCAGATCCAACAGGCGTTGAAACTGATCTTATCCAAGACAACCAGTATCCTGATTGCGCACCGGCTGTCCACCGTTCGATCTGCGGATCGAATTTTGGTAATGGAGAATGGCAAGGTCATCGAAGAGGGAAATCACGAAGGGCTTCTGGTGCAGGGCGGTCATTATGCGACACTGTATAACACGTATTTCCGGCACCAGAGTCTGGCGTATGTTGAACAATCCAGACGGATGGCTACTGATTCCAATTGATTGAATACGATCCTGAATTAAAATAATAGGGACTGCCCATGAAAGGACAGTCCCTTTGTATATTTAATCGAAAAATTGACTACGGATAGGTAATGTCCAACCAATCCAGCGGATCCACTTGAATGCCATTGACCCAGAGTTCCCAATGCAGGTGAGCGCCGGTGACCCGTCCTGTTCCACCCACCAGACCGATGACCTGCCCGGTTTCCACTTTGTCTCCAACCTTTACGTCAATTTCGGATTGGTGGAAGTAACCGGTGAATACACCCCGACCGTGATCTATGATTGTCGCGTTTCCGCGCACGTTCAATAATCCAGCGAAGACGACCACACCTGGAGCAGGTGCTTTGATCGGCAGTCCTGTTCCACCGGCGTAATCCACCCCTGCGTGGAAGTAAACATAATCACTGCCGTTGAACGACCGGCGGCGACCAAACAATGAGGTGAACTGGTCGGGATACGAGGCAGGGCTGACAAAAACACCATCCCAGTATTTGTCCGGAGTTATCTGGGTTGTAATGGCGAGGATCTTTTCTTCTTCTGGTTTAACGATTGCCGGATCGATGGTCGTGGGATCCACAGTGAGCGGAAGATCGCGAATGTAATTTCCTGATTCAATCACGATCATCTGCTGGAAGGAAAACGAGGAATTGTCGCCGTATGTTCCCTGCAGGGTAAGGGGGTACAGTCCGGGCTCGATCATGGCATGGATACCCTGCAGCGCTGAATAATGATTGGACGAATCTTCAAAAAAATGAAGCGTGTAATCTCCCAATTGACCGGTGAGGGATACGGGTTGATCGGTCTCGACAAGAATGTCAGCAGTTCTTCCCTGAACCAACGGGAGGGGAGATATTTGAACATTAATAATTGCAGGAGAGATGGAACCACTGCCTTCTGGTGCATCAGCGTCGGGATAATAATAGAGATCGGCTGGCTGTGCTGACGAAGAATCATTCAAACCATTTGCGCTGGCAAGCAACCATGGATTGACCCCGCTGCGCATCGATGCTTCGAGCAAACTTTCACCCTGTGACAATGCGACTTTGCCGGTCAATGTGGGTTGGTCTGTTTGGGGAATGATGAGATTGACACCGGCATATAACTCATCCGGGCTGGTGATATGATTGAGATGGCTGAGCAAGTCGGTGGAAAGACGGTAGCGGCGGCTGAGAGTTCGCAGATTGTCTCCGAAAGGTACAGGAGATGTGACCAATGTGCCGCTGATGCCTTCCAAACCCGGAATAATCAAGTTTTGACCGGCAGATAATGAATTGGCATCCGGAAGGTTATTTGCGGTGAGCAGATCATTCTCCGTCGTGCCAAATCGAACGGCGATGGACGACAGCGTATCCCCCGATTGGACAATATACACGGGTTGCTCGCCGGGCGTCTCGCTCTGTGCAGACACCGGAAATGCGGTGAACAGAAGAGCAAAAAGGACGAGAAAATTAATCCAAAGCAGCTTCTTCAAAGCGAATCTGATCTCCAATGCGAAATTCCGCCAATCGTTCTGGGCGGATTTCCAAAATGTATTGAGCTGATTGGTTTGGCATGTAAAAGGGAAACCATCGTTTGGCGTGCATCGAATCAACCACGATACTGTTTTTATCCATCCAGATGACAGAGATGTCATAATTCATGAAAAGCATGTGGATGGCGGCATCTGCACGAGTTTCGTAGGGTTGAACCAGAAGCAGACCTTCTTCCAGGCTGATGCCTTTATTGAACATCAAACCGCGGAAGCGGGCGAAAAATGTATCCGCCCAGCCTGCCAGAATGGGTTGGCTGAGCGGACGTGTGGTATTTTGAATGGAGACGAGGCGCATAGAAATTTACTCCGCCGGAGTGAGGTCTGAGATCGATGTTTGGCGACGGGCAAAGACACGGTCGATACTGTCCAACAGTTCCTGGGGACGGAACGGCTTGCTGATATAATCATCCACCCTGGCGATATGAAGCCCCAAAACCCGATCAATCGATTGCGATTTGGCAGTGATCACGATGACCGGGATTTGCTTGGTCGATTCATTTGCCTTGATCTGCTGATAAACATCCCAACCATCCATGTCTGGCATCATCAGATCCAGCAAAACCAAATCGGGAAGTTCCTGGTAGACCAGGTCTAAACCCTGCCTGCCGCCATGAGCACCGATTACCTGAAAATGGCGGCGGTTGAGAATCAGGCTGACCAGATCAATCATTTCGGGATCATCTTCAACATACACGATTTTTCGTTGGTTTTGATCTTCCATGTTTTTCTCCTTGCCTGTAAACTTAAGTTTACCACAGACAGCTGATTACGCAACAAACGGAGGATGAGCGATGCGGATTACAACCTGGAATGTCAATGGGATTCGGGCAGCCTATCAAAAAGGATTGGGCGAATGGGTGCTTTCAGCAAATCCGGATGTATTATGCCTGCAAGAAATCAAAGCCCGCCCGGAACAGTTGGATGAGGAAAAGCGAACTTTTGATGGATATGAAGCAGTATGGAATCCGGCGGAGCGACTCGGTTACAGCGGTGTAGCTTCATTTTTTCGAAAGCCACCCCTTGAGATCGGTATGGGGTTGGGCGTTCCGGAATTTGATCGGGAGGGGCGGGTCATCTGGATGCGTTATCCAGGGTTCCGTCTTTACAATATCTATTTTCCCAATGGACAGCGTGGGCATGACCGGGTTGAATTTAAACTCGAATTTTATGCATTATTACTTGAACAGATTGACGCATTCCACCGGGCTGGTGAAAGTGTGATCATCACCGGGGATTTCAACACCGCACATAATGAAATTGATCTGGCGAATCCCAAAGAAAACGCAAACACTTCGGGTTTTTTGCTCGAAGAACGGGCGTGGATCGACCGATATTTGGAGCATGATCTGGTTGACGTGTACAGGACCCTGTACCCGGAAAAGGTGGAATACACATGGTGGACGTATCGTTTCGGCGCCCGAGGAAGGAACGTGGGGTGGCGGTTGGATTATTACCTGGTATCCAAATCATTTGTGCCGCATATCAGAGACGTGGTGATTCACGGAGATGTACAGGGATCGGATCACTGCCCGGTGACCCTGGAACTGGAAGATCTGTAGATGCGATCGAAGCCAAATAAATCGAACGCCCGCTTTTTACGGCGGGCGTGACGAAAATAAAAATAACTTTGATCAAAACAAGTTTACACGGATTTGACGATGGTGCTGTACATGTTGCCGACAGCTGGTCCGAGCAAATAGACCACGACGATGACCACAACGGCAACCAGGACGATGATGAGTGCGTATTCCAATATACCCTGTCCCCGCTCCCGGGGGGCAAATAACATCGGTATCACCTCCTTCCATCAAACAGCTATCTGAAATGATGATAATCATTATGGCATTTTAATGCCCAAAATACAACCGGTAGAAGCAAATAGAATCAAAAAGCCATCCCGTACGTGCAAGGGATGGCTTTTTTTGATCATCAAAAATTTGACTTAGTCTTTGTCGGAAGGCCAGCAGCACAAAACCAGATCGCGGGCGGCTTTCACTTCATCCAATCGACCGACCGGGGTATTGTGGGGGGCTTCTTTGAGCAATTGAGGATCTGAGTGCGCTTCGACGGCAATCTTGTTCAATGCCTCAGCAAACTGATCGAGGGTCTGCTTGCTTTCGGTTTCTGTTGGCTCGATCATCAACGCTTCATGAACGATGAGCGGGAAGTAGTTCGTCGGTGGATGGAACTTGTAATCCATGAGACGTTTGGCGATATCAAGCGCGTGAACTTCGGGAGCATCATCCCATTTGCCTTCCAGAACGAATTCGTGCATACAGATACGATCGTATGGGAGGGTGTATGAACCGCGAACCTTCGAGAGCAAGTAGTTGGCATTGAGCACGGCATCTTCAGCGATTTTGCGCAGTCCATCCGGACCATGCATGGCGATGTAGGTGTAAGCGCGCACGATGACGCCGAAATGTCCGTGGAAGGATTTAACGCGACCAATCGACTTGGCAGGATGGATGAAACCGTAAAGCGGCGCAATCTCATCATCGCCTTCTTCAACGATGCCGACGACAGGATCGGGCAAGAAGTCCAACAGGTGCTGAGCAACACCCACCGGTCCTGATCCTGGACCACCACCACCATGCGGACCCGAGAAGGTCTTGTGCAGGTTGAAGTGCATCACATCAATGCCCAGATCGCCGGGGCGGGTAATGCCGAGCAGGGCATTCATGTTCGCGCCGTCGCCATAGAGCAAACCACCGGCAGCGTGGAGGATTTCAGCCACCTTGCAAACATGTTCATCAAACAGCCCGAGGGTATTGGGGTTGGTGAGCATGAGACCCGCGACGGTGTCATCGCAGACAGCTTTCAGTGCTTCCAGATCCACATTGCCGCGCGCATCCGAGGGAATGGGCACGACCTCAAACCCTGCCATTGCAGAGCTGGCAGGATTGGTGCCGTGAGCGGAATCGGGAATGAGCATTTTGGTGCGTTTCGTATCGCCACGAGAGAGGTGGTACTTGCGAATGATGAGCACACCGGTTAATTCGCCATGCGCACCGGCTGCGGGTTCCAGGGACATACCAGCGAAGCCGCTGATTTCCTTCAACCATTCCTGCAACTGGTACATCAATGCCAGATTGCCCTGAACCGTTTCGATCGGCTGGAGGGGATGGGTGAAAGTGAATCCGGGCAGCCGGGCAGCTTCTTCGTTGATCTTGGGGTTGTACTTCATCGTGCAGGACCCCAGAGGATAGAAGCCGCCATCCACAGAATAATTCAGTGTGGAGAGATGAGTGAAATGGCGAATGACATCCACTTCCGCCAGTTCGGGCAGGGGTAAATCTTCGCGCAGCAAATTTTTCGGCAGTTCAGTTTCCGGCACGTCCGATTGAGGGAAACGAACCCCCATACGACCGGGCGAGGAAATTTCATAAATAGTAGGTTCAATCATGAGACACCTCCTCGAGGACTTCGCAGAGGGCATCAATTTCCTCGCGGGTATTCATTTCGGTAACGGCAATGAGCATGTGGTTGTTGCCGAGACCGGGGTAATCGGCAGACAGGTCGTAACCGCCCAGAATGCCGTGATCCAACAGGTGGGCATTGATTTCTTCCACCGGGCGCGGGCAGCATACCATGAACTCATGGAAGAAGGGGACATCGGTGCACAGGCTGTAACCGGGGATTTCTGCAATGCGTTTGGCTGCGTAATGCGCTTTCTGGTAGCACAATTCAGCAACCTGGCGGAAGCCGCTTTTACCGAGCAGACTCATGTATACCGTGGCAGCCAGGGCGACCAATCCCTGGTTGGAGCAAATATTCGAGGATGCTTTTTCGCGGCGAATATGCTGCTCGCGAGCGGTGAGGGTCAGCACATAAGCGCGTTCTCCCTTGCCGTCCACGGTTTCACCGACCAGGCGTCCTGATACCTTGCGGATGAAGTCTTTCTTTGTGGCAAAGATACCCAGATACGGACCACCGTACGACATCGGGATGCCCAGAGCCTGACCTTCGCCAATCACCACATCTGCGCCGAATTCTCCGGGGGTCTTGAGAATGCCAAGCGCAGTGGGGTTCACGGAAACAGTCAGCATTGCGCCTGCCGCATGAACTGCGTCAGCGAGCTTCGTGTAGTCGTAAACACGACCAAAGAAATCTGGATATTGAACCAGAACCATGGCAGTATCCTGATCAATCATGGATACGAGCGCTTCGGGACCGGCGTCCAAATCTGCTTTTGCATCGTCACCAACCAGCACAAGGTCTTCAAAGCCCTGCGTATAGGTGCGAATGGTGGCGCGATATTGCGGGTTTACAGAGGGAGAAAGGATGATCTTATGACGTTTGCCACGGTAATTGTGGTATGCCAGAATGACGGCTTCGGCGGCGGCAGTGGCACCATCGTAATGGGATGCGTTGGAAAAATCCATGCCCGTCAGGTTGGCAATCAGGCTCTGGTATTCAAAAATTGCTTGCAGTGTGCCCTGGGAAATCTCAGGTTGATAGGGCGTATACGCTGTGTAGAACTCGCCACGGCTGAGGATGGTATCGACCGCTGCCGGGGTGTAGTGGTTATACACGCCAGCGCCCAGGAAGCAAGCCAGATCCTGCGTGGTTTCGTTGGCTAAAGATAGCTCGCGAAGGTCCGCGGCGACTTCCATTTCAGTTTGCGCTGGCGGAAGATTAAGTTTCGGGAAGCGATAAGCTTCGGGGATTGCCTGGAAGAGGTCTTCCATGCGTTTCACCCCAACCGCTTTGAGCATCTCTTCCCGCTCAGAATCGGTATTTGGATTGAACATCAGTGTGCTCGCTCCTGGCAGTATTTTTCATAGGCTGCCGCATCCATCAAGCTATCCAGTTCAGACGGATCACTCAATTCGACTTTGAGCATCCATGCGCCGCCGAATGGATCGGAATTGACCAGTTCAGGGCTATCGGGGAGGGCTTCATTGATTTCTACGACTTTGCCGCTCACGGGAAGGGTAACATCCGCTGCTGCTTTGACCGATTCGAGGGTGGCGCAGGGAGATTCTTTCTTGACCGTCTCGCCTACTGCGACGGTTACTTCAACGAAGACAATATCTGAAAGTTGCTCTTGGGCGTAATCGGTGATGCCGATGGTACCAATTTTGCCATCCACCTTTACCCATTCATCACTCTTGGTGTATTTGCAATTGCTAGGAACGCTCATGACTAATCCTCCTGAAGTATGTGGAACTGAAAAAGATCGGGACTTGGAAAGCAAAAAGGCACACACTGATCAGCATGTGCCCTCTGTTATCAACCTGAGAGATTCACCTCCTTGCACAATGAGGCTTGCCCCGTCGGTGTCATATGACTTTCCAGAGTAAGACGGTTAGCAGGGTCCTTTTACCTGAGAGTTTCGTCTGGGCTGCTTAAGCTCAGATTTGCACCTTCGGTGCCTGGTTTACATGCCAAGACTCTTCCCTGATACCGATAAATTTGCTCTCATTCTACGGGTGTTGAGTGGAAAAGTCAAGGGAGTTCTTGCCGATGACTTTTCCAGAGGCGTAATAACCCCAATTCGCGTTCTGTGCTGATACCGGCTCGCCAGGGTTGATCCGCAGGACGTTGAGCCAACCACTTCAGCGTGTCTGCAACGGTCTGGGAGGTGGGGCGGAAAGACAAGCCTTTTTGAACGGCGCGATCGCAATTGGTATTGCAGATCGTCGTGCTCTCGGGGTCGTCGTCAGGAATCCATAAGGGCAAATCCGTCCACGGCTCCACCTGCTGACTCAAAAGGAAATCATCCGATATCCAGGTGAGGGTTGACGGTGGTTGGCTTACCTCAACGGCGGCTTCGATCAGATCACGCATTGGCGTGGATGGACCGGTGGCATTGAAGATGCCGCTCTGGGTTTGTTCAACCATGCGGATCATCCATGCCGCCAGGTCGCGCACATCGATCCACTCAACAAGCCGATCTGGACGCCCCGGACAAAGAATTTCTTCCCCCGCGGCAGCCCGATTTACCCAGTACGTAAACCGATCTGTTGGATCATTGGGTCCAACAATCAAGCCCGGACGGATGATCAAACTGTTTCCAGCGTAAACCCGCATGACTTCTCCTTCGCAGGAGGCTTTCAATCCGCCGTATGTTTCTCCGGTAATCTCTTCCGTCGTGGGATCAGCGAGTTGAATCAACGGCGCACTTTCACCAATTCGGGGAGGCAGGGGAGAAACATATACAGAAATCGTGGAAACGAACGTGTAAAATCCAACATTCTTCTGGAGTGCGAGGGCGGTTTCGCGGACAACTCGAGGAATGTATCCACAGGTATCGATCACCGCGTCCCAATGATCGTTCTGGAGCAGGTTCAGATCGGATGAGCGGTCACCATGAATCTGGCGAACTTGCGGATAGAGAGAAGGATTTGATATGCCACGGTTGAAAAGGGTAAGCTCATGACCACAGGCAAGCGCCTTTTCTACGAGAGCGCGACCGAGGAATCGGGTACCACCGAGAATCAGGATTTTCATTTTTTCCCCTGGAATAAAAAATATGCTGATGGAGATTATGGTTCGGTAGGATAGCCTGCGTTCAACCAGGCTTTAAATCCACCCTGAATAACCGATACGCTTTGAAAACCATTTTGTATGAGAATTTCCGCCACACGGGCGGATGATTCTTCTGAAGGTCAGGTGCAGTAAAGAATAATGATCCGATCAGGATCCATTTCTTTCCAGCGGGTTTCAAACACATCGATGGGGATATTCACCGATCCGGGAATGTGTGCTTCTGCATAAGATTCCGGGCTGCGAACATCCACAAAAACGGCATTTCCTTGACCCAATATACCCTTCGCGTCTGCCGGCGAAA
>JBDKTF010000218.1:0-2359 GCA_039680295.1 Anaerolineaceae bacterium | reverse complement strand
CGCATTTGTTCAATCTCCTATTGTGTTATTTTCTTTGTTACGACAATGTTGAAGCTAACGAAGATGGGGCTGTTAGCCAGATCACAAATTTGGGGGATTCTGCACGAATAAATTGAGGTCGCTGCTGAATTTTGTGTTGAAAACAAACAATAAAGGATACCGGTGGATCCGGTTGTCAGGATAGCAAATGTTCGATTTTATGGAGGGCAGGAGGAAACACGCTGCGCATTTGAAACGCCGGAAAGGATGTGGAGGGATGATGGGTTCCAGTCCAAACATTGCGGGTACCTTGAAAAAATTCCCCCTGGGTGTTTCAGGGCTGCTTTCGTAATTTTGGATGAAATGGTGCGATCAGTTTTTATGAGGGCACGTGTTTGGAAACAGCAGATACTATTTTGAATGTTTTTTAGACGGGTTTGAGTGAATATTCCATACCCAAACCTTCAATATCTCCAGTGTGGGATTTCACCTCAAGTCGAGATGGATTAACGCATTTAAAGGCGATGGGGAAATCTATTTCGTCAGCCGATTGGGTTAACAGAGATTCATCCATCATCGTTCATCTATCGATAAGCGTAGTTTAGTTAGCATAGCCAAACCTTTCAATTTTGTCAACTGAATTATGTTTCGATTATCGCGCAGAATGTACCTTCGGATAAACCAGCGGCTTTGGTACACCGGATGATTGGCAGATGGTCATGCTTTGCCTGGATGCAAACCGGGGCGGCGGTTCATCTCCGTCGCCCCGATTGTGTGAGGTACCGATGGGTTATCGTTTCCGGTTCTGCACGTAGATTGTCACGGCATCGCGGACGAACTCTGCCAGGCGGGGATCCACTCTGTCGAAATTGGCTCTGAACCGCGGGTCATCCACATAGCCGCCGGCTAATCCCACCAATTGTTCGTCATTGGGGGTCCAGAAATAATCCATATGCTTATGCCAGCGTTCCACGCAGGTCTGCGCTTCGGATGAGGCAGCGCCAAGCGGAATGGCGGCGACAAAATCACGGTACACCGCCTCGCCTTCTTCACCGATGCGCTGTTTTTCGGCGGTTGTGTAATTCTTCCAGCGCCGGTTGGAGGCTTTGACGATTTCCGGGTCGTATGTTTGCATGGCTTCCTGTTCGTATTTTGCCTGTTGTTCGTCATTGAACACATCAAAGAGTTTTTCAGGACTCATGGGTTGGTTTCCTTTCAGGTGTTCCAGGGTGCGGTCCACCGTGTCGATCAACCGCTCGAGACGGTCGATGCGGCGGCGCAGGCTCTGTTTATGCGTCTCCAGCGCAGCCTGCACATCGAAATCAGGGCGTCCCATGATCTCTTTGATCTGCTCCAGCGGCATATCCAGCTCGCGATAAAGCAGAATCTGCTGCAACCGGAAAAGGGACTCCTCCCCGTAGTAGCGATAGCCGTTTTCGCCAATCTGGGACGGCTTGAGGAGACCGATTTCGTCGTAAAAACGCAGCGTGCGCGGAGTGACACCAGCCAGTTTGGAGAGCTGTTTTACGGTGAACATGCGCCCAGTATAAACCATGACGTAACGTTAATGTCAATGGGTGGATTGGAATCACCCATGCTATTTGACCGGTTCGATCCCGTTGATGCGCCAGGTACCGCTGGAGTCTTTGACCAGCAGCAGATCATGATCGGGCAGGCTGTAGGTGTTGCCGGGTTGGCGTTCGAAGAGGGTCAGGTTGACGCGGACGTGATCTCCGGTATAGGATTCATCAACGTAAGCAGGAATGTAGGTCAGACGATTGTGGCTGGTCACACCGAGCAGTTGATCCAATGCAGCAATGGGTTGGTCGCCGAGGTCGAACTGGAAGGTTTTGGTGATCAGCCCGGTGACTTCACCGTTTTTTGTGCTGACTTCCGCGACTGACGGATCAGATGCCAGCCAGCGATCCACGAATTCAGTCACAACGGATGAGATTGGATCCACTGCCAGGGTTACCGCCAGATTCCAGGTCCCCTGAACGGGCGAAAATTGACAGGAACTGTACGCGTCGGTGGTTGCACAAACAGCGTCCGCGTTCGGCATCCAGGTCAGCGAGAGGTATGCGCGCTGGTCGTCGTGGACTGCCAGCGTGTTCATTACCATCCCTCCCTGCTGCAGTTTCCCAAAGTTGGTCTCTTCCCAAAACTTGATCTGGTCATACCCCTGCTGGATGGCAACCGCCTTCATCCGATCCCGCAGCGCGCGGGCATCCTGAAAGGTAATTCCTTCCGCCTGCGCGAAGACGCCGCAGGCGCGACCGGAGGTTTCAATGTCAAAAGGATTGAGATTCGTGCTGTTGAAAGGGGCATCTGATTTCAATTCAAAGGAAAACCCAAATTCCTGCTGCATGGCGGTTTGCAT
>JBDKTF010000142.1:0-3514 GCA_039680295.1 Anaerolineaceae bacterium | reverse complement strand
AATTAATCTACTCCAAATCGAAAGGCTGCCATTAACTGCCCGGGGCATCCGTTGTAAAAACCGGAGTGGAGGAGCGGGCAAATTCCTCCGGCGGCGCAGAACGAATGGCATCCACAAAGGTGGAAGCCATTTCGGGGTCAAACTGGGTACCGGCGCCGCGGGAAATTTCACCCAAGGCATCTTCAGTGGTCATCGCCTTACGCTTGGGCTGCTCGGTGGTCATCACGGTAAATGCTTCTGCGACAGAAATCAGACGCGCAGCAGCAGGAATTGACGTGGTGCTCAATCCATCCGGGTATCCGGCGCCGTCCCAGCGTTCCTGGTGATGGTAAATCCAGGGGATGATCCGGTTGAGCGTATCCAGCGGCTTTAAAATACGTGCGCCGTGATAGGGATGCTGGCGGATGAGGTTCCATTCATCCCGGGTCAGCGGGTCTTGCTTGGTCAGCAGCGCTTCAGGAATGACGATCTTGCCCACGTCGTGCAGGAGGGCTGCCAGTTCCAGCAGCTCCAGGTCTTCACCCGACCAGTTCATGCGCCGGGCTGCCTGCATCACCACTTTCGCCACCGTATCCGAATGTCCGCGCATAAAGCGATCGCGCGCATCAATAGCGCCAACCAGCGAACGAACCAGCGGCATGGCCTGATTCAATGGAAGTGCCGTGGCGGTGGAAATCAACGTCCGCGCCAGACCAGGTTTGCGCCGTTCGGCAACCGAAAGTTCAGAGCGCACTGGCAGATCATAGAATTTGACGAAACTGGTCACCTCATTCAAACTGCGGCGCATCTTTTCCCAACTCCCCTGCGACCACAGTTTGGGAATTTCCTCTTGAATGGTAATGAGCATGCGCGCAAGGTCTTCCTGAGGAATGACATTTTTACCGTATGAGCCGAGTTCCTCGTGCATCGACATCAGGCGGGTGAACATTACTTCCACTTCCTTCACCCGTTCAGCCATCCCCGGCGCATCGTTAATGGTTTCTTCCAGACCATTCTTCAGGTGGATGACATCTTCCGCATCCATTCCGCTGGCAGTTTCAAGGTGCCCAAGTTCCTGAAGGCGGGTGCTCCAATAATTTCTGGCGTCCTCCAACCGCAGGATCGTTGAACCCCGGGTAATCGATTCGCCTTTCCCTTCGCGTTCGACGATCTGGTCAATGGCGCGGTCAATGGCTTCATGCGCAGCGGCGCTGCGGCGGGCAATTTCTGCCTCGTGCTCTTCCTGTTCAACTTTTTGAATGCGCGCCAGATGAATGCGGTTGTAGAAATCCACCAGTTTGGGCGCTTTGGATAGCGTTTCCAGCAAGCGGTCCTGGGTATTCACCGCTTCCGTCCAGCCTGAATCAATTTCACGCAATTGCTTGCGGGTTCGCAGACTCAGGGGCATCTTGTAGGTGTGCAGGCTCAACGGCGGAAGTTGATCTTCCAATGATTGAGACAATTCCCAGATGACATCATCCACCGTCTTGGATTTGAATGAGGCGCTTGACAGTGTAATGCGGTACTCGTTGATACCCGCCTGAACATTCCAGTTGCGGGCAGTAACCTGACTGGCTTTGCTGCGGATATCGGATTGTAGTTTGCGCCATTCATGATTGGCGTTCGTCACCCGGTTCATTAACCGGCGAACGCCTTTGCTGCTGTCCAGATCGGCGGCGCTCATTGTAGGTAAAGGCGCGCTGGCAGATCCCTGAAGAGGAGTGGAAGCAAATGACCCCTTTAACGCCGCCAAGTCTAACGCATCCCTCGATTGGCTGTTCTCTGGGTTGGTTGTAGATTAAGATATAATCTTGGACACGGAACTCCTCCGCTCGACCAATAATCATCCGTGCTGACTGCATTGTATACGTGTGATGATACTTTGATCCCACCTGATCAACTGCACAAAATGAAGCCTATATGATCTTTCTATAGATCACCGCTCCAAATTTCCCTTCATTATATATCAGTTTACCCTTTTGTCAAAGAAAACCCTCATTTTCTTACAAATGTTCCAGATGATCCCCATTCAGGGCAGCAAAATGATTTGCCCGCTGGAACCGTCCACGCGCACCCGTTGACCGGTCTTGAGCCGCCGGGTCGCCCGGTCCACACCCACAATGGCAGGGATGCCGTATTCACGGGCAACCACGGCGCCGTGGGTCATCATGCCGCCCACCTCCATCACCAACCCGGCTGCCGTCAGAAAGAGCGGCGTCCACGAAGGATCTGTACCCGGACAAACCAGAATTTCGCCGGGCAGCAAATGCGCCTGCCGCGGATCGAATACCACCCGCACCGCACCTTCCACACTGCCCGGAGAAACCGGGCTGCCAATCAATGTGGCGTTTGCCTCGTCACCCGGCTGAACGCCCATTCCGCCATAATAGGCGCGTCCATCGCTGAGCAGCAGGCGCGGAATCTGTCGGCGTTGAAATTCGCGTTGATATGCTGCCCGCCGTTGGGCGATCAATCCGCGCCAATCGAACGTTTCGCGCGCAGCGAACCGCTGCAGTTCCGTCAGGGAAAGATAAACCAGATCATCCGGCTGATCCAGTTCCCCTGCCGCCGCAAATTCGCGTCCGCATGCCAGCAGAGATTCCCGTTCGATGCCCATCATGCGCACCATAAAGAACTTGGGGCTTTCCCGCATCCCCAACAATGCCCGCACCCGGCTTGCCGCCAACCGGACCAGGTGGATTTTCAACCACCCGCGCCGGCTGGAGCGTACACCGGCGACCAACGCCTCCACAGCATCCTGCGCCTGTTCGGCGCTGCGCTGAAATACGCGGTCAGGAGCGCGGTCTTCGGATGTAATTTGTAAATATCCGCGCAGCACTTCGATCACATGCTCCGGGTCTTCCCGCCAACGCACACGCCCGGCGTCAATTTCACAGAAACCGCGTGCGCCGTACTGCGTCAGAAACGCTGTCAGAACCCGTTGCGCCGTTTCAGGCAGCTCTCCATCCAGGTACTGACGCGCCAGTTCCGCGTTCGTCCGCGCCTCAAATGCCGCCGATGATTCCGCATCGTGCCGAATGGACTGCGCCACTTTCCATAACGCCAGATCCATTTCGGTGGTGGGGTTGTTTGGCAAGCCGCGCGTCACTTCCATCACCCGGTCGTGCCAGCCGTTCCCCGCGGCATTCGAAGGGAAATGGTCTTTGGACAGCACATTCAACAGATTTAAGGACGCCATCCCGGCAGCTACACCCGAAACGAAACGGATGAACACGGCTGGCAATTTCTCTTCCACCAGCGCCGGCAGCAGCGCGCTGAGCTGCGCCAGTTTTTCGAACCGGTCTCCCGAAATGGCTGCGTTGCGCATCTGAAGCCGTACGAGCAGGTCTTCGCTGCGCATCAGAATGACTTCTCGCCGTTTTTCGGGCGTCAGCCAGTTTCGGATCATGTTATATCCCAGAGGGAACAAGAAACGTGCCAACCGCATGCGGGTTTGCAGGCGAATCCCCTGCCGTTCAGGCAACAGGCGCGGATCATCCAGCACCTGACGCAATGCCTGCTGCACCGAAGGTTC
>JBDKTF010000316.1:0-2299 GCA_039680295.1 Anaerolineaceae bacterium | reverse complement strand
ATTATCGTTCATCCCGGAGGCGGACCGGAATAAGAGCAGAACGATCAAACTCCCCGTCCAGACAGGATGGGGAGTTTTTGAAATTCATGGGCTGATTCGCCTTGCGTTTATGATGATGTAAAGGATTCTGTGATCATCCCGCGGAGGCTTGCGCTATAATAATATAAATTTATCCAAATCCTTACCTCAGGAGCATGCCATGTTTAGAGATCTGGTGCTACGCAATCGCAGTTACCGCCGTTTTGATCAATCGGCGCGTATTGATGCCGCCACCCTGCGCGAGTTGGCTGATCTGGCACGACTGACTCCCTCGGCAGCCAATAAACAACCGTTGAAATATGTACTGGTAAGCAGCGAAGAAGCCTGCGCGAAAGTCTATCCAACCCTGGGTTGGGCGGGATACCTGAAGGATTGGGATGGTCCGGTGGAAGGGGAACGCCCGGCGGCATATGTGGTGCAGTTGTTGGATACGACAATCGCCACCAATGCCAATGTGGATCCCGGCATCGCTGCGCAGACGCTGCTTTTGGGCGCGGTGGAAAAGGGACTCGGCGGCTGCATCATCGCCACCATTCACCGTGCGGATCTGACGGAAGCATTGGATATCCCCGTGCAGTACGAAATCCTGTATGTGATCGCACTGGGTAAACCGGTGGAATCCGTGGTGATTGACCCGGTGGGGGAAGATGGAAGCATTAAATACTGGCGCGACGCAGGGCAGGTGCATCATGTTCCCAAGCGTGAATTGAAGGATGTAATTGTGAGTGAGCGGTAAATTGTAATTCATTCAATGGAACGGTCAGGCAGCAAGGTGCCTGATCGTTTTTTGTTTCGTTTTCCTTGTCAAAATGATAAGGTATGCCTTATAATATTGGTGGAAATAAGAACAAAGGATACGCCGCATGAAACTCGAAAACGTGGAAATGTATGTTGGCGCGGTATACCGTCTGCGCGAGGATCCCGCGATCCCCCTGCCGCTTTCGCAATTGCGCAGTTACTTCGGATTTTCACCCATTTCCATTCATGAAATGGTTCAGAAACTGGAAACGGAAGGTTTGATCCATTACACCCCTTATCGGGGTGTCATACTGACCCCTGTGGGCGAGGCGGTGGCGGCGGCGATGATCCGCCGCCATCGGATTTGGGAACGATTCTTGACTGATCAACTGGGAATTTCAGCGGATCAGGTGCACGATATCGCCGATCAATTGGAACATGCCGCGCCCGATCTGGTGACCGAGCGTCTGGCGCAGATGATGGGTACGCCGGATACCTGCCCGCACGGTGGTGTGATTCCACCGGCAAACAAGGAATAAACGAAATGACCTGCATCCGCGCAAAACTTGCGGGTTGGAACTGGATAAGTAGATGACAGTACATTTAACAGATTTGGAATCGGGTGCACAGGGGATGGTGCACCGCCTCACCGGGGGACACAGCCTGGTAAGCCGTCTGGCGGCGTTGGGATTCACGCCGGGCGCACCGGTGACGGTGCTGCGCAGCGGTTCGGGCGGACCGCTGCTGGTATCCATTCGCGGCAGCCGGGTGGCGTTGGGTATTGGCGAAGCGGAAAACATCGAGGTGCTGGGGGTAACGGGCGAAAACGCGGAAACGCCGCCTCTCACCCCGGAAAGCGCAGCGCGGGTGATTGCCCTGGCGGGTCAGCCGAATGTGGGCAAATCCACCGTGTTTAACCTGCTGACCGGCATGAATCAGCACGTGGGCAACTGGACTGGTAAAACGGTGGAGCAGAAGAAGGGCGATTTCTCATATAAACAGACCGCATACACCCTGGTTGACCTGCCCGGCACGTACAGTCTGACCGCCGCATCGGAAGAGGAACGCATTGCCCGCGAGTTTATTTTGCACGATCATCCCGACTTGGTAGTGGCGGTGGTGGATGCCGCGGTGCTGGAACGCAGCCTCTACCTGCTTGCAGAACTGCTGCTGCTGCCTGCGCCGGTGATTCTGGCGTTGAACATGATGGACGTGGCGGAAAAGGAGGGCATACACGTGGAGCCCAAAGTGCTCGAAACGGCGCTGGGAATCCCCGTGGTGCCCATGGCGGCTTCGCACAATCAGGGTATGCAAGAGCTGCTGGAAACGATCGAAGCCATGGAGCAGGGGAGTATTCCCTACCATCCCAACCGACCTTCGATTTTACCGGCGCACCGCGAGGTACTGGCGCAGCTTCAAAAACTGATCGAGCCCGCCACTCCCCAGGACCTTCCTGCCGGTTGGGCAGCGCTCAAATTGCTGGAAGGCGACGAGGAATTGATCCGGCTGTTTCAAGCGCAAA
>JBDKTF010000553.1:0-3451 GCA_039680295.1 Anaerolineaceae bacterium | reverse complement strand
TCCAAGCGCGCCAATGGATTCATATTCTGGTCCGACTACAGAGACACAGTCTCCTGCATAGGGCCCTGTTTTGAGATGATAGTGAGGTACGGCATGTGCGCAAGAAAGTGTGCAGCCATACCAGCATCCGTCAGGATAGCGGGTATCAAACAATTTCTTCCACAATTCTCCCGCAATCTGCTTGGAATTTGTATCTGCGCCATAGCGAAAGTTCTGCACGGGCAGCAAATCGAACCGGTCCATGATTTCCACCAGATAGGGCGTCCCGGTATGGTTCATATCATTCTGCGAAGCATCGAATTTCTTAATCTCAGCGTTGATCCGCTGCCCCGCTTTGCGAATCAATTCCATATTTGCCACGCCGTTGCTGTCGCCGCCGGTTTCGCTGTAATGGATCACCACACCTTTGATCTTTTTATCGCGAAAAACCGTTCCGCAACCGCCCCGCGCTGCCTGCTTGATGCGAATTTCATCCCGTCGGGGATCGTAATAGCTCAAATTCAAACCACACATCGCCACATGATCCGCAGCCTGCCCTGCAGACATCACAGAAATCGCGCGTTGATCGCGTTCATCCTTTGCATACAAAGCAGTTAATTGGTGGATCAGCAGATGCGTATCAAGTGCTTCCAGCGGCGCTTCTTCAATGGTCACTCGCCCGCGGTCCCCATCAATAACAATCACAACATCGCGCTCTGCTTTGCCCTGAATCTCCAGTGCATCCCAGCCTGAAAATTTCAAATATGGACCAAAATATCCACCGCCGTTGCTATCGATGACTGTGTGGGTCTGGGGGGATAGGGTCACAACAGTAGATTTTCCGCTCCCCGGATATGCAGTAATTCCCCCAATGGGTCCGCCCGCCACCACAATTTCATTTTCCGGATCATCCCATCGGGTCGTATCCCGAACACCATCCCACAGCAATTTCAAACAAAAACCACGCCCACCCGTCCATTTATCTTTCATTTCCTGCGTTACGGGCTTGCTCTCAATCTTTTGCGTTGAGAGATTGATATAGAGAGTTTTGCCCGCATATCCACGTTGAACAGGTTGTCTTTCATAGGTATATTCGGCAAGGAGTTGATGCGCCTCGCGAATCTTTTCGGGTGTCAATTCCGACATGGTTTCTCTCCTGATTTGAGTGTGGTGAACCAGAAATGAATACAAACCGCATCAAGCGTAGCGATTTTCCAGTCTGATTATAAATGCCCGGTGATACTCTGTTAAGCTGTAATTCATCGTGAAATTCAACGTCATCTGACCCCTAAAAAGAAATTTATAAGGCAGGTTGCTCCAAGCTTTTCTTCAAGAGAACGCTCATCTGATGCTATAATCCAAATTACGGACGTACGAATATTCCATCATGAATTGGAAAGGAATGGAAATCCCATGGATGCTTATCTGAATAGTATACTTGGTGATCGCGAAGATATTTTGATGGTCACCCGGCAGCACTGGTCCGTTCTATTCCGATACATTTTCGTGGAAGCGCTGCTCGTGCTGGCGATCATTGGTGGTGTCACGCTGGCGACGGTTGTATGGGCGCCCGACTTTTCTCTGGGATGGCTTTACCTCCTTTTATTCCTGCCGCTGATCAGCCTGATCCGCGATGTGTTGGTTTGGACGAATTTAAAATTCATCATCACCAATCTGCGTGTCATTCGATTAAGTGGCGTCTTGAATAAAAACGTTACTGATTCTTCCCTGGAAAAAGTCAATGACGTACGAATGACCCAATCAATGTTCGGTCGGCTTTTTGATTACGGCGATATCGAAATTATGACTGCCAGTGAGGTTGGTGTCGACATCTTTAGATGCATTTCTGATCCCATTCATTTTAAGATTGCCATGCTGAATGCCAAGACAGAATTGGAGCAACTCCAGGGGACTCGCAATGATCCGGGTGATCAGGTGCCTGATTTAATTGGGCAGTTGGATAATCTTCGAAAGCAGGGGATCCTGTCAGAAGAAGAATTTATTCGTAAGAAAGACGAATTGCTTTCCAGGTTATAAAGGGTTATGTCAGATCGTATTTCAAATTCAATCTTTGATATCATCGGACCCATCATGGTGGGTCCATCCAGTTCGCACACAGCCGGCGCAGTTCGCCTTGGGCAGATTGGACGTGCCGCCTTGGGACGCGCCCCCGAAACAGCGCTTATTGAATTTCACGGCTCGTTTGCCCGTACTGGGCGCGGACACGGTACAGACAAAGCCATCGTAGCGGGTCTGCTGGGAATGGCTCCAGATGACGATCATATTCGCGATAGCTTTTTGGTAGCCGAATCAGAAGGGTTGAAATTTACCTTCCGAAATGTCGATCTTGGTGACGATGTTCACCCGAATACCGTCCGATTGACGCTGACCGGCGGCGGTCATGATGTCCATCTCACAGGCTCATCCATTGGGGGCGGTATGGTGGATATCATCGAGATCGAAGGGTACCAGGTCCATTTCAGCGGTAAATATGACACCTTGCTCGTCATTGCCGACGACCAGCCCGGGACGATTCATCAGGTAACCCACTGGCTCTCAGAAAAAAGCATCAATGTGGCGTTCTTCCGCGTGGAACGGGACCGTCGCGGCGGAGAAGCCATCATGGTCATTGAAACAGATCAGGATATTCCGGAAAATATCGCTTCTGACCTTGAAGCGCTCCCGTGGGTTCGGTGGGTTCGCGATATTAACCGTTTGCGAGAATAAAGATGATTAAATCAATTCAAGAATTATTGACTCTGGCAGATACCACCGGGCAGCCGCTTTCAGAGATCTTCATCCAACAGGAAATGGAAAATCGCAGCCAGACCCGGGGGCACATCGAACGGAAAATGAAGCGCCGACTGGATGCAATGCGCCAGAGTGTGGAACGAGGTCTATCCATGCCCGTGGAATCACTCAGCGGAATGAGTGGCGGAGATGCATACCGCCTCTGGCAATGGCTGGAAGCGGGCAACCAACCGATCACTGGCGATATTCAGGCGCGTGCCATTGCGCGCGCCATGGCTGTTAATGAGGTCAATGCTGCCATGGGCTGTATCGTTGCTACCCCAACCGCGGGTTCAGCAGGGGTTTTACCCGGTGTTCTGTTGACATTACAGGATGTCTACAAAAAAACGGATGAACAAATCTGCAATGCCCTTTTTACCGCTGGCGGAATTGGCATGATTATCGCTTTCCGGTCCAGTATCTCCGGTGCAGAAGGCGGCTGCCAGGCGGAAATTGGAGCGGCGGCTGCCATGGCTGCCGCTGCGGCGGTGGAGCTTCTGGACGGTACCCCTCTCCAATCTGCCCAGGCAATGGCTTTGACATTGGAGAACATGCTCGGTCTGGTTTGTGATCCGGTAGCGGGATTGGTGGAAGTCCCCTGTGTAAAACGCAACGCGGGTGGAGTCAGTCAGTGTTTTGCCGCTGTGGATATGATTCTGGCAGGGACACACAGCCTGATTCC
>JBDKTF010000081.1:0-5982 GCA_039680295.1 Anaerolineaceae bacterium | reverse complement strand
CCGGGGTAATGCGCGTCAGGGCGGTGCGCATCAGGCGCATGGTGTTTTCCCAATCGGATAAGCGCGCCACACCGACCGCCGTATGGGGGTAGCGTCCCGAAATGGATACAGAGACGCTTGGAATACCACTGCGAACGCGGTGAATGGCGCTGGCGTTGGTGGTACCGCCGCCCGGTTGGCGGAACTGGTAGGGAATGCCCTCCTGCTCTGCCATTTCTGCCAGATAACGCACCAGTCGGGGATCTGCCAGTGTGCCGCCGTCTGCGACATAAATGGCGGGACCTTTGTCCAGCCGGGTGTTATATTGGGTGTTTTCGCTGCCGTCCCACATGGGCAAATCAATTGCCGGGGTGGAATCGATGGCGATTGCCAGGTCGGGGTTCAATCCGAACGCCGCCACTTTGGCGCCGCGCAAACCGATTTCTTCCTGAACGGTGAATGCCACCTGCAGGGTGATGTGTTCGGGCGCGTGTTTGAGCAGTTCGATCAACGTTGCCACACCCAAGCGGTCGTCCAGCGCTTTTCCCATCAGGCTGGGTCCCACCTGGCTGAAACGGGTGGCAAAGGTTGCCCAGGCGCCAACTTTGATCCGTCCTTCACCGACCGGACCCACGTCGATGCGCAGGTTGTCCACGGGAATGCTGTGCGAGCGTTCTTCGCGAGTGGTGTGGTGGATCGGTTTCGCGCCGATCACGCCGGGAAGATGGTCGCGACCGACCAGAACCGGTTTACCCACCAACTGGCGTTCATCGATTCCGCCGACGACCTCAAATCGGTAGAGACCGTCTTTGTCTTCTTCGACGATCATAAAGCCCACTTCGTCCATGTGGGCATCCAGCATCACCTTCAGCGGTGCTTCGCCTTTACCGTTGTGCGTGACGAGCACGTTTCCGAGCGCATCCACCTTCACCTCATCGGCGTAGGGTTTTACGGCTTCCAGAACGATGTCGCGGATTTCGCCTTCGTCTCCAGAGACGCCGCAAGCGTTGGAAAGTTTCTCCAGAAGTTCAATTTGTTCTGCGCCAATCAAGGGCGCAGCGGGATTTTGGGAAGAATTTGGGCTCATGGTCAATTGTCCCAGGTGAGTTTTTCGCGGGTGTCGACTTCGAGCCGCGTGATGAACTCTGCCAGCAGACGCCCGGTGCGGCGAATGTCTTTAATGGAGACAACTTCGACCGGGGTGTGCATGTAGCGCAGAGGAATGCTGACCACTGCCGTGGGAATGCCTTCTGCCGCGGTCTGCAAGCCCATGGCGTCTGTGCCGGAATGCCGTGGGGCGGTTTCCATCGTGTATGGAATTTCCACCGTGTCCGCAGCGTTTTTCAGCAATTTGTAGACTGCCGGGTGAATATTGGGTCCCCATGCCAGGGTAATGCCCTTGCCCAGCGGGAAGGAATCATAGTCGTTTGAACCAGGACCCTTTGCAAACGTCACGTCGATGGCAATGGCGATATCCGGGCGCACGTCGAACGCCGAGGTCATGGCGCCGCCCAGGGTAACTTCTTCCTGTACCGAAGCGACCGCCCAGACATCCCAGGTGTGAATGCGCCGCTGCAATTCGTCCAGGCAGCAGGTCACCGCTGCTACCGATGCGCGGTTATCCAGCGAGTGACCGGCGAGCGTATCGCCGCCCAGTTCAGTGGGAACGGTGCCGAATGAAACCAGGTCGCCCACGCGAACGAATTCTGCGGTCTCTTCGGGCAGCAGTCCGGTATCCAAAAATAGTTGATCCATGGGAACCGGACCATCGCTGTTGGCGGGAAGCAGGCGCGCCGGGGGCATCGCCACCACGGCGGGCAGATCCTTGCGCCCGTGCACCGTGACGATCTGTCCGGGCAGAATGCGGTGATCCACGCCGCCCACCTGTGTGAAGCGCAAAAAACCATCCGTGATTCCGGTTACCATCAAACCGATGGCATCCATGTGCGCAGAAAGCAGCACGCGGGAACGGGGTTCTGCGCCTGTGCCGCGCCGCAGCGCGTGCAGACTGCCTACCCGGCTCATGCTGGTTTCATCCACCAGAGGGCGCCAGGTATCTTCGATCAGACGCCGGATGGGGAGCTCATTGCCAGACAGACCGGAGGCGGATAACAGGGTCTTCAAAAAAGGAATCAAATCGGTCATATGTATGGAATCCAATAATGCTCAACCGCATCCAGCCTGCCAGGTCAGGGTGCTGGTGCAGTATTTGCCTGTGGTATTCCCGGCGCCGCGGTGGGTTCTGCCGGCGGGGGTGTGATTGTGGGGATTTCCACCGTGTGCGTCGCTGTGGGTTCAAGCGTGGGCAGCACAATTGTCACCGTAGGGGTGAGGGATACAGTGGGTTCATAAGTGGCGCTGGGAGCAAGGGTTGCGCTGGATTCTGGTGTTGGTGTCAATGTCATATCCCCCATCAGCGTGGAAAGTGTCACCGTGGCTGTGGGGGTGGTTGTACCCGCCTGTTGTATATTTTGACCAACACGCAAAGCAATCAATCCGGCGCAGTAGCATGGTATTGTCGCCAGAATGATCGTGATTAATATTTTGCGCCTGCGCGCCCTTTTTTGAGGGTCATACGCCATCCGTTCGTTCCTCCAAGTTCATACATGATATCACCACGTTGGAGGGGTGGCAAGTCAAATCCGTGAAGAAGGCATTTCCATACCTACCCGAATGGTCATTTCTATATATAATTGGAGCAATCTAGGAGTACTCATGAACCCAGTGAATCCCGCCCCTTCTTACGCTCTCGAGACTCGCGACGTGCACGTTTATTACGGCAACTTCCGCGCGGTTAAGAACGTCAATCTGAAAATTCAGCCGCGCAAAATTACCGCCATGATCGGACCCTCCGGTTGTGGAAAAAGCACCGTGCTGCGTTCCTTCAACCGCATGAATGATTTTGTCCCGGGTGCGCGTGTGGAAGGGGAGATCCTCTTTCATGGCAGAAACATCTACGATCCGAATTTCGATGCCGTGCAGGTGCGCCAACAAATCGGCATGGTTTTTCAAAAACCCAACCCGTTCCCCAAGAGCATCTATGAAAATGTGGCATGGGGTGCGCGTATCAATGGATACACGGATAACCTGGATGAACTGGTGGAACAATCGCTCCAGCAGGCTGCTTTGTGGGATGAAGTGAAGGATATTTTGGGTAAGAACGCATTGTCGCTTTCGGGCGGACAGCAGCAGCGTCTGTGCATTGCTCGCGCGCTGGCGGTGAAGCCTGAAATCATTTTGATGGATGAACCCTGTTCTGCGTTGGACCCAATCGCCACGCTCAAGATTGAAGATTTGATGCGTGAACTTTCGGCGAATTACACTATAATTATCGTAACGCATAATATGCAGCAGGCTGCCCGTGCTTCTGACTATACCGCCTTCTTTAATATGGATACGGATCGTGCCGGGGAGATGGTGGAATTTGGTCAGACCGGGCAGATTTTTACAACGCCGCGAGAAAAACGCACCGAAGATTATATTACCGGACGGTTCGGTTAGACCTACAACCGTCAAGAAACGAGGTTCGAATGCCACGTGAAACGCTGGATCGGGAAATACATCATTTACAGGATGAGGTACTTCTGCTGGGAAGCATGGTCGAACAATCCATGCTCGACGCTGTGGATGCTTTGCTGCGCCGCGATTTAAAAACCGCCCGCAAGATTTACCACCACGACCAGTTGATCAATGAGAAACGCTTCGCCATCGAGAATGCCATCCTGGTATTGATCGCCACCCAGCAGCCCATGGCGCACGATCTTCGTTTCCTGGCAGCGATTCTGGAAGTCATCACCGAGCTGGAGCGCATGGGGGATTATGCCAAAGGCATCTGTCAGGTAACGCTGCGGTTGGGCGAAGTTCCGTTGGATATTCCATCGCGTGAGTTTCATCACATGGCGCAGCTGGCAGTGGATATGCTGCACCGGGCGCTGGGCGCCTTTGTTGAAGAAGACGCATCTCTGGCGCGCCGCATTCCCATGGACGACGACCAGGTGGACGCGCTGTATAACGAGGTTTATCGCAAACTGGTCAAGCTCATGATCGCCCAACCGGAGAGCATCGACCATGCCAACCTGCTCATGTGGGTGGCGCACAACCTTGAACGTCTGGCAGACCGGGTGACCAACATCTGCGAACGTACCGTGTTCATCGCCACCGGCGAACTGACGGAAATCGACTCGACCGACGACGAAAGCGTCCAGGACGACTGAAAAGAGCATCAGAAATAACAGCGGGGCGGAATCCTTCCGCCCCGTTTTGTTTACTCAATGGGCATCTGGGGGTATCCTCAATGCGTATCCATCCCCGATCGATCTGCTCTGTCTGGAATTTGGTTCAATGACCGAAATTACCATATCCGATTTGTGGAATCAATTTCATCACCGGCTGCTTCAATTTGTGTCCAATCGTGTCTCTGATCCGCAGGACGCAGAAGACATCGTTCAGGATGTTTTCATGCGAATTCACGATCATCTCGATACGGTGCGAAACGTGGACCGGTTGGAAAGCTGGATTTACCAGATCACACGCAACAGTATCGCCGATGCCTACCGCCGCCGTCAGAATCTGGTGATATCGGACGATTTACCTGGTGATAAGGACGTGCCCAATGTGGATTCGAGGGAGAACCTGGCTCCTTATCTTCGTGAAATCGTTGAGACACTGCCAGAGCCTTATCGAGAAGCGCTTCTGCTGACCGAGTATGAAGGACTGACCCAGAAAGAACTGGCGAATCGATTGGGCATTTCCCTCTCTGGAGCGAAATCCAGGGTGCAGCGCGCTCGTCAAAAAGTGAAAGAAGTGATGCTGAGCTGTTGTCATTTTGAATTCGATGTGCGCGGCGTGATCTGCTGTTACCGTTCAAAATGCAGCGGTTGTGACCTGGTCGATGTGACAATAGAACCCATCCTTTAGTAGTTTCCTGGCGCCTGATCGTTGTAACGTGACGGCAAAATTTGCGTCCTTTTTCGAATCTCTCCGTCTATATTCATGAAATCTACAAAAACGGAGAGAAATGATGGATGCAATTTTGAATTTGCTGTTGGTTACAATCGAACAGGTCTGGGTGACCTTTACGCACAACTGGATATTTCTCGTTGTCAGTGTATTGGTGGCGGTCGCCCTGAAACTCTACCTGGACTCTGATAAGATATCCGCCTTTTTACTGCGGCACAAACGGGCGGGGGTCATCGGCGCAACCGTCGCCGCAGTCACCACGCCTCTGTGTTCCTGTGGAACCACGGCGATTATCCTTGGAATGATGGCAAGCATGATGCCCTGGGCGCCGATTGTCGCGTTCATGGTCTCTTCACCGCTGACCTCACCTCAAGAACTGATTTACAGCGCCGGGTTGTTCGGCTGGCGGTTTGCAGTGGTGTTTTATGTCGCTTCGATTGTGTTGGGATTGATGGGCGGTGGGGTTGCCAGTTGGATGGAATCGCGCGGATGGCTTGCCAACCAATCGCGTTACATCAATGGGAGCGGATTCAAAAAACCTCAACCGGTCGAACCCGTCTGTGCCTGTGAGAAACCGCAACCCATTGAAGTGATGTTGAAGTTACCGGTCAAAGTCAGTGACTACGTTGCCGCCACTGCCACAAGTTCGCCGACCTGCTGTGGAGAGGCGGTAATTCCAAAGATGAATTCCTGCGCTTGTGACGCTGCGTCTGATCACGTGGAGCCTGCATCCTCACGGGTGACTCTGCGCATGTTTCTCACTGAAACCTGGGCAACCGGCAAACGCTTGCTGTTGATGTTCTTTGGTTTTGCTTTCATTGGCTATTTTCTGAATGGATTAATCCCAGCTGCCTGGGTTGCGGCGATTTTTGGCGCGGGCAACGTCTACAGTGTACCGCTGGCTGCCACATTGGGACTGCCTTTATATTTGAACACCGAAGCCTCACTGCCATTGGTGCGGGCATTGATCGATGGCGGGATGAGCCAGGGTGCGGCGCTGGCATTCCTGATCACCGGCGCAGGCACATCCATTGGCGCGATTAC
>JBDKTF010000227.1:0-6816 GCA_039680295.1 Anaerolineaceae bacterium | reverse complement strand
CGCAGAGCAGCGACCAGCCCGGCGACAATCGTCGTTTTCCCGACATGACTGTGAACACCACCGATCAGCAGGCGCATCAGAACTCGATTCCTGATTGGGCTTTGACGCCCTTTTCAAAAGGATGCTTGACCAGTTTCATTTCAGTGACAAGGTCTGCATATTCGATCACTTTTTCGGGAGCGTCTCTACCCGTAATGATCAGATGCGTTTGGGGAGACCTGTTCGCTGAGAGCCAATCCACCACCTCGTTGATATCGAGCCAGCCCAAACACAAAGGGTAAGTAAATTCATCCAACACCACCAGGTCGTAGGTCCCGCTGGAAATCTTTTCCTGCGCCAGCTGCCAGCCGTGACGCGTGAGGGCAATCGATTCATCCACATCTTTTGACTGCCATGTGAAACCATCTCCGCAGTGATGCCATTCAATGCCCAGTTTTTGAGCGGCGAGATATTCGCCTGTATCCACCCTGGCTGGCTTGATGAATTGAATCATGCAAACACGAAATCCTCGTCCCCACGATCGGAGCAGGATACCCAGGGCGGCGGTGGTCTTCCCTTTGCCGTCTCCGGTATTGACGATGACCAATCCTTTTCGATTCCGCGCGACTTCAGAGTCGGTTTGCATTTTGGGTATTCTCCGTAAGATCAATATCCGGCAGAATGAAAGGTGTGTTGCGCAGCGGATGCTTCATCACCAGAATTGGCACCCCATAGACGCGAGAAAGACGCTCAGAGGTCAGAACTTCGGCGGGGGTTCCCAACGCATCGATTGCTCCATCGCATAACAGCGCCACCCGATCGGCATAGATGGCTGCGAGATTCAGGTCGTGCAGGCTGACGATCACCGTCAATCCATCCTGATGCGCCAGGCGGTGAACCAGATTCAAAATATCGGTCTGGTATTTCAGGTCGAGGTGCGAGGTGGGTTCATCCAGCAGCAATATGGACGGTTCCTGAGCAAGGACACGCGCCAGCACCATGCGCTGCTGCTCTCCGCCGGATAGTTCCGTTGAAATTCGATCGCGCATCGGTTCCAATCCCACCTGTGAGATCGCCTGTCGGGTGATCTGATGATCCTGTTCTGTCAACGGAAGCAGCCAGCCGCGGTGAGGCGCCCGTCCCAGCGCAACAACCTGTTCCACAGTGGCAGCCCAGGCTTCTCCGTCTGCCTGGGGCGCAAAAGCCAGCTGCCGGGCAGTGTCGCGCGCGGAGGTCTGCCAGAGATCACGGTCAACCAGGATCACTTTTCCTCCCGCGGGGCGCATCAGACGCGCCATAGTGCGCAAAAGAGTGCTTTTGCCAACCCCGTTGGGACCAATCAGCGCCAACACCTCGCCAGGTTGCGCCTGCAAAGAAATCTGGCTGACGATCGGATGGCTGTTGTAGGCACAGGTGATATTGTGCAGCTCCAGAGTTGTCATCATCCACCTCGCATATCATGCTGATGCGTTCTGATTAAGTACAAAAAGAAAATTCCACCCACCAGGGACGTGATCAGCCCAACCGGCAGTTCCAGGGGCGCCATGATGGTTCGCGCCAGGTCATCGGCGAGCAGGGTCAGCAGCGCACCGATCAGGGCGCTGGCGGGGATCAGCCGCTGGTGGGTTGCGCCAAAGAGAATACGAGCGATGTGCGGCGAGACCAATCCGACAAATCCGATGACGCCGCATGCAGCCACCGCGGCGGCTGTGACCAGGCTGGCAGCCGCCACGACGATGCCGCGCGCCCTCGACAGGGATAGCCCAATGGTCTGGGCGGTATCATCTCCGCAGGAAAGGGCATCCAACGGACGGGAAGACAGCCATAAAACCAGCATTCCCGTCAGCAAATAAGGACCACTGCTCCACAATTGAGACCAGCTTCGACCGCTGAAGCCACCCATCAGCCAGCCAAAAATCTCGTGAATGCTCTCATCGCTCACAAGCATCAGCATGGAAACCGCAGATGAAAGCACCGTGCTCAAAGCAGCGCCAGCCAAAAGCATGCCGATGACGGTGGCTTTTCCACTCCCTCCGGCGATCACATAGACAAGAAACACAGCCAGCAGCGCGCCGAGAAATGCCGCCAGGGAAACCGGTCCAAAGCCCGCAACGCTCCACGTCAATCCCATCGAGATCGCAAGCGTCGCGCCCAGAGAAGCCCCGCTCGATGCGCCGATGATAAACGGATCTGCCAGTGGATTGCGAAACAACGCCTGAAAAGCCGCGCCCGCCGTTGCCAGACCCGCCCCCACCAGCGCCGCCAGCAGAACACGCGCCAGACGCAGATCATGCACAATGGCAAAGTCGGTCGGGTCCAGGGAGGATTGCGCCGGATTGAAAAGCACACTCAAGACACGTTCCGCTGGGATGTACACAGCCCCCACCCCCAGACTGAAGATCAGGGTCGTGAGAAGGACACCCACCAGAATCAGCATGATTACAGTAAACCGGCGATGACTCATCGCGTTGCAACCTTATTCAATGGATCTGCCGCAGAGCCACAAAGTCTTTATCACTCCGTGCCCTGCGGCATCACCACACGACAGAATTATTTAAACAAATCAGGATAGAGCGATTGGGCGATGATTTCCAATGCGTCGACAATCCGCGGACCAGAACGGGAAGAAATGTTTCCGTCGATCAGGAAGATCTTGTCATTCTTGACCGCATCGATCTGATCCCAACCCGGGCGGGCAGCCAGTTGTTCTGCAATCAATTTATCGCCGTGCGTATCAGGTCCCAGAACGACCGCGGGAGTGCGTTTGACCACTTCCTCGGAGCTGATCTGGGGATAATCATCCGTCAGGTCGGAGAAAATATTGACGCCGCCTGCCATCTGAATCAACTGCCCGGTGAAAGTATTCGGACCGACGGTCATCAGCGGTTCATCCCAGACTTCCCAAAAGACGGTAAGACGATCCGCCTCTGGAATGCTGGCAACTTTTTCCGCCACAACCGCAGCACGCGCTTTCATCCCATCCACAAGGGCAGTCGCATCCACATCATGACCGGTTATTTTCCCGACCATCTCAATATTGGCGTAAACATCTTCAATTGACGCCGCATTTAAGACGATCACCTTGATGTTGGCTTGCTCCAACGCCTTGATCACAGATTCCTGCCCGGTGCCGTCCGCCAGCACCACATCTGGTTTTAACGAAAGAATGGTCTCAATGCTGATGGAATCGGCAGAAAATCCGCCGATTTTCGTCACATTCTTTGCCGCTTCGGGAAAGTCGCAATATTCGGTATCGCCGACAAGTAAATCGCCTGCGCCCACCGCAAACACGATTTCTGTGTTTGTAGGACTGAGCGAGACGATCCGCGCTGGAACGGCATCCAGCGTGACTTCGCGTTCAGCCCCATCTGTGATTGTCATCGGAAACGCCGGTACGGGAGTTGGTTCAGAGGTCGAGGCGGGTAACGCAGCCGCAGAATTGGCTGTTGGGGTAGATTCAGGCGACGAAGAACTCGCGGGTGCGCACGCACCCAGAACCAAGAAAACGATTAAAAGGGGAAAGACGAATTTGCGAAACATAAATACATCCTGTTTTATAAAAAAATAGGTTGGAGACGATGAGAGAAAATATAAAACCCGACCATTCGGGTCGGGTTATGATAATGGCAAACGGGTATTTACCATACACTACCTCCTTAATCCGAGAAGGGTCTGTAGTACTCTGTTGGGGTAGGGATCCTGGCTTGTCAGAGGAACTGACTTACAGTTGCGGTACAGCGCTGGACTTGAACCAGCTTCCACCTTTATGCCCTCGCATCCGGGCTGCGGGTCACCTCAACACTATTCGGTTGGAAAAACAAACTGTAATGAATTATACAGGGTCAAATGAACGAAACAAGTGATGTTCGTCACCCTGATCCACATGACAAACCAACCAGCGCCACACATCTGAACACAATGCCGTGCGATTCATGCCGTGGCTTGAACAATCACTATTCTACGAGATGAGTGATTTGTGATTTAGCCCTTTGCTTCCACACATATAGTGGTTTTTTTATCTCACTCGCTTTGCCGCTCAATAGACAAAGGTCCATTAAACATACTCTTTGCCACCCAGAAAACAAATGACCTGAGCGGCAAAGAGTTGTGTATTCCTGAATATGCCAGATTACTATTTTGACTGATTGGGATAACGGACCAAGAATGCGGTTACCGTACCGATCAGACAAACAACCGCGATCGCCAAAAACATGGGGGTATAGCTGCCAGAAGCATCATAAACGGCTCCGGCAATGGTGGGCACCAACGCAGAGAAAATGGACAGCAGCAGCAGCACCGTGCCCATGATCTTCGGGAAGTGGGTATAGCCGAAGTAATTGGCAAAAGCTGTCGGCATCACGATGGCATTGCCGCCAAAGCCGATCCCCAGCAGAATATAGTAACTGTACAGCACGGGAACGCTGGCGCTGCCCGAAAGAAAAGCCAAAAATGCGCCAATGCCGGTCAGTAAAGCGCAGACCCCTGCAATACGCACCGGTTCGATTTTATCCGCCAGGGGCGCGATCAGCAGGCTGACCGCAACAGCAGCGATGCCCTGCACGGCGACAGCACCGGCGACGGTGGTCGCATCGATCCCAAGCCCCTTGAAGTGGAGAACACCGGTGGAGATTGCCAGGTTCAGAGCGGCAAAAATGCTGAGGGATGTGATCAGAATGAACCAGAACGCCGGGGTTTTCAAAGCCTCTTTGGAGGTTTTATGCTCTGTGGTTTTGTATACAGGAGAGACCGGCACAGAGGCTGCCTTTCCTGAAGCTGCCTGAACAGCGCCGTCAGGCACCTGCCCAAGATCGGCGGGTTTGTTTTTGATGAAAGCAGCGGCAACGATCAACCCGACCACGGCGACGAGGGAGATCAGATAGAACCCCATCTTCCAATTGCCGCCCCCAACCACGGCATTCGTAATCAGCGGAAACGCAAAGCAAATCAAGCCAGAAAAGCCCATGGTGATGGACATTGCCAGTCCGCGTTTCTGCGTAAACCAGTTGCTGATTGTCGTTTGCGTGGCAATCTGCCCGCCCATGGTGGAGCCGACACTGAGAACAAAGCCGAAAAGAACAATGTAGGCGACTGTGCTGATGCCGCAGAACAGACCCAGCAGGATACCGGTGACGAAAATGATCCCCGCACTGAACATGAAGGAGGTCTTTGCGCCTTTCCTGGCGACCAACTGACCAATGAGTGGACCAGGGATACCCTGCATCAGAATAAAAGCGGTGAAACCCAATCCGATCATGCTTCGGTTCATCGAAACAGCCGGGTCAACCGCCATAACGGGGATCACGATCTGGGCGGCAGCCAGACCAAAAGAACCCAGGAGCGCATAAAGCACGCCGGTGGCAAAAACAATTATCCATCCATAAAACTTCTGATTTGTAGATTGCATAACAAAATCTTCCTTTATGAATAATTTGTTTGGATCACATATTGAGGTTCAAATCGACACGGTACATCGGGAACATTTTGACTTTAAGCGCCACGTTGAACAACAGGACTGTCCAATAAACGATACCCACCACGGCGCAGATCACCCCGACATAAGCGGCGGCAGCGGAATTCAGCGCAACTGCGGCAATAAAAGCCACAGCCAACCCCGCCAGACTAAAAATCAACCAGAGCGTATAGGTTGTTTTATAGGGTTCCTGGTTGACGAAAACATTCACCCCGTAACCAACCGATCTCAACCGGGCAGTATAGGCAAATTGACAGGTCAGGCAGAGGACAATGGAGAGGAAAGCCAGGGCAACCAACCCGGCAGGCACGGCGTAGCCAAGCCCAAGTACGATGGCAATGGTCGTGATCGTCCCCGCCTCAGCCGCGGTCAGCAAAAAGATGATCGAAACCAGGATGGTGTTCCAGGCTGGTCGAGAGCTCAGGTGATAAACCAGTCCGGTGCTGACCAGAAAGATGAGCGACAGGAATACCGTAATCCAGTAAACGATCCCGGCTGCCGCACCCAGATCAAGATAGAAACCATCCAGACCGCAGGCAAGCAGCCCAAGACCCAAAAACGGGGTGATCAAAGCTTCCTGCGTCAGATGGGAGCCCAAATTGGCGAATGCGTTAAAAAATCGCTTGGGTCTGCCCAGATGGAACGCAGAGGCAATCCCGCCAACGCCCAAAAAGAAGAGAGTCACCAGCGCAATGACATTCATCGGCAGGCTAACACCCATGTACGTCGATGCGATAAAACAGCAGAGGAATGTGCCCAGGCTGAAACGCTGACACGTGGTGGAAATCAAGAGTGCTTTAGGGACTTGCATAACGTTTCTGCTCCTTTTCTCGGCGCCAAATAAATGACGGACGGATTATTTTTGAATTCGGGATGGATCTTAAACTGTCTGTCCTTATTCGCCGAAAGAACACGAGAAATTTCACTGTCGGGATCATTAATGTCGCCAGCGCAGCGGGCATGTGTCGTGCATGTGGAAACGCACATCGGCGGCTCACCTTTTTCCAGCAGGTGAATGCACAGGGTGCATTTCTCCACCATTTTGGTCTTGGGATTCAGTGTCCGCGCCTCATATGGGCAAGCCCAAATACAATACTGGCAGCCGAAGCAGCGGTCGCTGTCGACCAGGACCACACCGGTATCCGTCTTATAAGTCGCCTTTGTCGGGCACACTTCAATGCAGGTTGGGTTTTCGCAGTGCATGCACTGGTTGGGGAAAAAGAACATTTCCAGCTTATCCGGAAATTCGCCGACAGGACCCATGCGCTTTACTCTGTTCAAAAACACGCCCAGGTCCACATTGTTTTCCATTTTGCAAGCCACACTGCACGCCTGACAGCCGGTACATTTGTCCAGGTCGATCAATA
>JBDKTF010000445.1:0-4649 GCA_039680295.1 Anaerolineaceae bacterium | reverse complement strand
GTTTCGGTGGTGCGTCCGCGCTCAGAAATATCCCGCTGTAGTCGGCGGATGAAGCGCAGATCGGAATCTGTATCCACGAAAATCTTTACATCAAACAGGGAGCGTAATTCAGGCTCGGCAAAGATGAGAATCCCTTCGACCAGAATGACGCGCTGCGGGTTGATCCGGATGGTGCGTTCGGTGCGTGTGTGATTGGTGAAGTCATAGACCGGCAAATCCACAGGTTCATAACGTTTGAGCTGCTGGATATGCTGGATCAGCAGGTCATTTTCCAATGAATCGGGATGATCGAAGTTGATCTGAAGACGCTGCGGTGCGGGTAGATCGCGCAGGTCGCGGTAATAGGCATCGTGGGGAAGGTAGGCGATGCGGTGCGCGCCAACCCGTTTGAGGACGACATTGGCTACGGTGGTTTTCCCGGAACCTGATCCACCGGCAATTCCAATCACAAGGGGAGTTTTACGCTTCTGCATATTCAAATTATACCTTTTAACCCACGCTCACGAAGCCGTATTTTAACCAAATGATTCAATCGATCTCTCCTATATCGGTATCGATGAGCCCGGTCGTCCAAAGAGATTGGGAATATTTTGCTGGCACATCCCTTGCAACAACTGATCTGAGATTATCATGCGCCATCCCTTGCTTTTATGCTGAAAAAGACGCATTGGTTTTCATGTGTTTTTGCTTTTCCTGTAGAATAAGCTGCGAAGGTGGGTTTGCCTGAGCTGCTTTCGTCGCAGGACATTGAGGTCTTCATGCCATCCAAGTACTCTGAACCGTCATCTCGCCCAGTGGAGCGAGAACGAAGCCAAGCACAACAACACCCCATCGAGCCGCCGGCAACATTGCAGCCGGAAAGGTTCGATTATTCCCTATCCTCTTATCGAAACGCCGGAACAGAAAATTCTCTGAGCGATATTGATTTTGCTCAGATCTTTCGAGATTCTCCCGTCGCAAACGTTCTACTGGATATTCGCCAGAATACCATTCTGGATATTTCGCGCGGATTCGAAAAAATGTCAGGATACAGCCGCGATGATGTGCTGCTGAAAAATGACCTGGCATTCAATTTTTGGGTTGATCCGGTGGACCGTGAACGGGTGATGCGGCAGGTTTCCACGCACAAACCGGTGCAGGATATGGAATTCAGCTTCCGCACCCGCAGCGGGCAGACCCGGGATGCCATTTTGAATTACAGGCTTCTCAGCAGCAACGGACGAACCCTGGGACTGGCAGTGATTACCGAGAACGTGCGGCTGAAGAAACCCCAGGAGAATTTCAATCTGGATGAACAGCGGCTGGAAGCGCTGCACCGCATCAGTCAGATGTCTGATGCGCCGGTGGAGGAAATTACCGCTTTCACACTGGAACAGGCGGTGCAGTTAACGCACAGCAGGATGGGGTATCTGGCGTTTGTCAGCGCCGATGAAACCCATCTGACGTTTCACTCATGGTCGAATGGCGTTCTGGATGCCAATGCGATGCAGGAAATTTTGAAAATTTACCCCATGGACGGAACGGGTCTGTGGGGAGAATCCATCCGCCAGCGCCGTACAATCATCAATAATGAATGCCAGCCGTTCGATCGGCTGAGCTATGGACTTCCAGCGAGTCACCCGGAAATCACCCGTCACATGAGTGTACCCATATTTGATGGAGACCGCATTGTGCTGCTGGTGGGTGTGGCAAACAAAACAGATTCCTACGACGAGGCGGATGAATGGCAGGTGTCGCTGCTGCTGAGCTGGATGTGGCGTATCCTGCAGAACAAACAAATACTGGATGCTCTTCGTGACAATGACGACCGCTACCGGGCGTTCATGGCGCAAAGCACGGAAGGCATCTGGCGGATCGAAATGGAAAAACCCACGGATATCCATCTCTCGGAAGATGAGCAGGTGGATGCTTTTTACCAGTACGGCTTTCTGGCGGAATGTAACGAGTTGTTTGCGCAGATTTACGGTCAGAGAAACGCTGAAGCCATGCGCGGAATGCGGCTGCAGGAAATTCTGCCGCGCGAAGATCCTACCAATGTCGCCTATTTGCAGGCGTATATCCGCACCGGTTATCGCCTGACCGATCTGGAGATGGAAGTGACGATGCCAGACGGCAAGTACCGCCAGTTCCGAAACAACTTCTTCGGCGTGGTACGCGACAGCGCCTTGGCAATGACGTGGGGCACCATGCGTGATGTTACCGAGCGGCGGCGGGGGGAGAAAATTCAGAGCGTCATTTATAAGATTTCGCATGCCGCCGGATCGGTGGAGAAATTACAGGAGTTTTTCGAGTCGGTTCACAAAGTGCTGGGCGATTTGATGCCCGTGGATAATTTCTTCGTGGCGCTGCCCCAGTCAGATGGGCAAACCATCCATTTCCCCTATTTTGTGGACCAGTATGACCAGGCTCCCACGTCCGAAAATGCCAACCGCGGATTGACAGGCTATGTGCTGCGTACGGGCGCACCGCTGCTGGCTACCCCCGAAGTGTTTCGTGATCTGGTGGCACAGGGTGAAGTGGATGATGTGGGCACGCCGTCCATTGATTGGTTGGGTGTCCCGTTGATCGCCAAGAATAAAATCATCGGCGTGCTGTGTGTGCAGAGTTATACCGAGGGTGTGCGTTTTGGCGAAGAGGAGAAAAGCATTCTCCAGTTCGTTTCCACCCAGATCGCCATGACCATTGAACGCAAGCGCGCAGAAGAAACGCTGCGTCTGGGAGAGGCGCGTTACCGCGCCATCGTCGAAGATCAGACAGAGATGATCTGTCGCTGGCTGCCCGATGGGCGCTTGACCTTTGTCAACGAAGCCTACTGTCGTTATACGGGCAAAACGCGCAGCGAATTGATCAATTCCAGATTCATGCCCGATATGACCGAACAGGATCGCGAACGCTTGATGAAGCTGATCGCCAATGCCAATCGCGACCATCCGCTGGTGCCGTACGAACTGCGGACTGAAATGCCTTCGGGCGAGACGCACTGGGTGCAGTGGGTGGATCGGGCGTTGTTCGATGGCAATGGGAAATTTGTGGAATTTCAATCGGTGGGGCAGGATGTCACCGAACGTAAGCAGCGTGAATTTGAGCTGGAGACCATTTCCACTGTTTCGGCGTCTTTGCGGGTGGCAAGCAATCCGGCGGAAATGCTGCCCATTATTCTGGACCAGTTAATTAATCTGCTGCATATTGACGGGGCGGCGTTTGCCATGATCGACCCGACCCGTAAAGACATTCGCTTTGAGTTGGGTCGCGGCGTTTGGGAACATGTTCAGGGAGAGCGTTTTGAATTTGGCAGCGGAATTTCGGGAATGGTGATTCAAACCGGAAAACCTTTTGTCAGCAACGACATCCAGCACGATCCGCAGATGACCAATTCAAATCACCTGGGAGACCTGACGGCAGGCGTGTGCGTGCCGTTGATTTCACATAAACAAACTCTGGGCATCCTGTGGGCGGGGAAGCGGGGCTGGATCAACGATCATGAAGCGCATTTGTTGATGGCGATTGCGGATATCGCATCGAATGCCATTTACCGCGCCACCCTGTTTGAACAGACCGAACTGCGTTTACAGCGCCTGACTGCGCTGCGCGCCATCGATATGACCATCTCTGCCAGTATGGATGTGCATGTGACGCTGGATATTCTGCTGAACCAGATCACCACCCAGTTGGGCATGCACGCTGCCGATGTGTTGCTGTTGAATCCGGGAACGCAGCAGTTGGAATACGCGAGTGGGCGCGGCTTTAAAAGCCCTGTGTATCAAAATACCCGCCTGCGGATGGGCGAGAGTTATGCCGGGCAGGCGGCGCTTTCCCGGCAGATCGTGTACTTAACCGATTTCACCATGCTGGACGATTCATTCATCCAGAACAAGGCGCTGGTCAATGAAGGATTTGTCTCTTATGCGGCGGTGCCGCTGGTGGCGAAGGGGCAGGTCCGGGGCGTGTTGGAACTTTTCCAACGTAGCCCATTGGTTTTTGACGCCGAATGGCGGGATTTTCTGCAGTCGCTGGGCGCCAGCGCCGCCATTGCGCTGGATAACGCGACCCTGCTGCAAGAATTGCAGCATTCGAATGACGAGCTGTCACTGGCGTATGATGCAACCATCGAAGGCTGGTCGCGGGCGCTGGAATTGCGCGATCAGGAGACGGAAGGGCATACGCAGCGGGTAACAGAACTGACGGTGCATCTGGCGCAGCACATGGGCTTCGATGTCGATTCGCTGGTGCATATTCGCCGCGGAGCGCTGCTGCACGATATTGGCAAGATGGCAATTCCCGACGCGATTCTGCTCAAGACCGGACCGCTGACTGGCGCCGAATGGGATGTGATGCGCAAGCATCCCGAATATGCATACCAGCTGCTGTCTCCCATCCCTTATCTGCGTCCGGCGCTGGATATTCCGTATTGTCACCACGAGCGCTGGGATGGCACGGGTTACCCGCGTGGATTGAGCGGCGAAAACATTCCGCTCTCAGCGCGCATATTCTCTGTGATCGATGTGTGGGATGCACTGCGGTCTGACCGACCTTATCGTCCGGCGTGGGCGGAGGAAAAGGTGTGGGAATACATCCGCTCGCATATCCGCATGCGCTTTGACCCGACGGTGGTGGAAGCCTTCATCGCAATGATGAATGGACCCGACTGA
>JBDKTF010000187.1:0-7532 GCA_039680295.1 Anaerolineaceae bacterium | reverse complement strand
AAATCTCTTGAGGATTTACAATCTGCATTTGCCGGTGAATCGCAAGCCAATCGCAAATATCTCGCCTTCGCCATTAAAGCCGAACAGGAAGGCTACACTCAGGTTGCACGTCTTTTCCGCGCCGCTGCTGAAGCTGAAACCATTCACGCCATCAATCATCTGCGCGCCATGGACGGTGTGGATTCGACCGATGAAAATCTGAAAACCGCCATTGAAGGCGAAAACTATGAATCCATGGTGATGTATCCAGATTTCATCAAAGACGCCGAAGCCGAAGGCAATCAAAAAGCCATTCGCACCTTCAACTACGCCTGGGAAGTGGAAAAGGTTCACGAAGCCCTGTACCGCAAGGCACTGGAGATGCTTGGAGGCAACGGATCAGATCTGGATTATTACGTCTGCCCGATTTGTGGGTATACCTCTGAAGGCGCCGCGCCAGAAAAATGCCCTGTTTGCGGCACACCCGCATCCAAATTCAAACTGATTCACTGATCAATACGGATCACGCAAGAAAACAGGATGGGACACACAAACCCCATCCTGTTTTTTGATAAATCGCATCTGACAGCGCAATGCTTACTTTTCAGCGCTTTCAGTTACACCCGTTTCGTCTGCTTCTTCTTCGCTTTCCGTTGCTTCCTGTTCTTCTGTTTCTTCTTCCTCTTCTTCGTTCGCATCGGGTGATGCTTTCGCGAGGATCGAACCGTCATTCAATCCCTGGCGTACTTCTTCGCCCACTTCGCCGTCATAGCGCACGCCGCTCAGATTGTAAACCGTATACTCTTCGTCTTCCCATGCCGCGCCCATCTCTTCCGGCAGGGTTCCCACACCGCTGATCTCGCACGTTCCGCTGAAGCGCACAGAAAAAGGCAAATTTGCGCCATCTCGACTGGCGGCGCGCAGCGTTTCCACCCGCACGAGCCCACCCGTGGTGGGGTCGAAGCGCAGGGTAAAAACGCCATCCTCCGCGCCCACCGGAGCAAACATCTTTACCGTTTGCCCGTCCACCGTCTCCCAGCGAACCCGTGTGTCCGCCGCGAGCAGCGCAGGCGCCATCCAGATCTGGTACAGCCAGAACATGGTCTCTTCTGAGCGGCGGATATTCTCGTTTTCGAGTACATTCCCGCCCATCGAAAACCGCGCCCGGTTGGGCAGCAGTTCGTCCCCGCCCCGTAAAAGTGGATACCCAAACCAGGTGATCTCCGTCTTGCTCACAAATCCCACCTCTGGCTGAGCCATCAAATGCCAGCGCAGGGGTGTCCACAGCGGACCCGTCTTCAGGTTCTTGTTGGCAACAATCTTTCCGCGTCCCCAACCAACCAGTGAATACGGAACGGTTTTTAACCCGCATTCATTCAGATAACGCTGCCAGGGTTCTGGAAGACCAGCCGGTAAATCGGGTTGCGCCGCATCTTCCGCCGCCTCCACCCACGGACGTTTCACCCGGGGTTTGACGCGAAATCCCAGCCAGAAAAGCAGTCCGGCTGCCACCAAAACGCCCAAAATGGTCAGGAGAAAAGAAAGTGCACTGTTCATGAATTCACCTCGTCAGCTCAATGATCGTTGGAACATGCCCCGAACGCATGGTTTAATTGTTTCTTTCAAACCCCGCTGCTTTGATTTCCACCTTTACTGCCGACAGCGTTTCACAGGTCAATTGGAATGCTCGCAAAGTCGATTCAAGCATGGGAGCCGCGCCGTCCAGCGTGCCCATCTTCGCCTGCTCTTCCATCGCTCGCGCCAGTTCCGCCACCCTCAGGGCGCCAATCTGCGCGCTGGATGATTTCAAGGTATGCGCACTGCGCTGAAAAATGCCCCGCTCGTCGTTTTCCAGGGCGTCTGCCATGATCGCAATTAACTCACTGCTGGAGATGCAGTAGGTATTCACAATGTCGATCGCAAATGAATCAAAATCCGCCCCCATCAGTTCGCGAAATCCTTCTGTCACAGACCGATCCAACAGGGGTAAAGCCTGAATTGGATCAGCAATTTCCTGGGCTGGTCGATCAGTCATTCTGCTCCTCTTGCGGCACCTCATTGAAAAACTCAGGACGAGTCGGATCCCAAACGAGCACCTGATCTCGACCAGAATGTTTTGCGCGATATAACACTTCATCCGCCTGTTGGACGAGCAGATCCAGCGGCAGCGGTTCAATCAATGATACTTCAATCGCTCCAATGGTGATATGAATTTCGATGCTGGTCCCATCCGGCAGCAATACGCGATCACTTCGGATGACGTTGCGGATCCGTTCGCATATTTCACGCGCGATTTCCGCCGTACAGCCGGGCATCACCAGTAAAAATTCATCTCCACCCCACCTGCCAATCCAATTGTAGTTGCGAATATTGTGAATCAGCCGGTCAGCAACCAGTTGCAGCGCGCGATCTCCCGCCACATGCCCATGCTCGTCATTGATGGCTTTGAAATTGTCTACATCCAGCATTGCCAGACACAAAGGCTGATTATCCCGGCGGGCGCGGTTCAATTCGGCGTCCACATGGGTGTAAATGGCACGCCGGTTCAGCAAATCCGTTAAACTATCGTGCATTGCCATTCGCTCCATCGTCGCCAGGGCGCTCTGATGACGCTCTTCCAGATCCAGAATCCGCTTGCCGATCGACACCCGGGCTGTCAACTCTTTCACATCAAAGGGTTTGATCAGGTAGTCATCCGCGCCAGCGTCCAGACCGTCCACCACTTCAGCCTTGGTGTCGTTCCCTGTCACCAGAATGATGTAGATATACCCCGGAAAATCCGCTGCCCGAATGCGGCGTGTCAATTCAAGCCCATCGACGCGCGGCATCATCCAGTTGGTAATCACCAGATGAACCGGATCTTTCTGAAGATATTCCCAGGCTTCCTGTCCATCTTTAAATTCAATGACCTCGAAGCCGTTGCGTTCCAGCACCGCCCGCAAGATTCGACGGGATACCGGATCATCGTCCACCATTAAGATACGCATTCGTGCAATCCTCCAGCGGTGACGCGTCCGCCAGAAAATCAAACTTTAATTAAGTATAACGGGTTCAAACCGCTTTCGCAATGTTACGATTTAAGTGTTGTATTAATTTTGTTCTTCCACTAGAATGAAACTGATGTTTCTTCGGAGGTGACATGAGTTCCAAAACCTGGTTGTTATTTCTTTCGCAGTTGCCCACCAATCCATCCAGTCTGCGGGTGATGGTCTGGCGGCGAATGCGCGGCGCAGGCGCCGCCAGTTTACAAAACGGCGTCTGGGCGCTGCCCGATGATCCAACGCAGCGCGAATTTACCAACAATTTATTGACTTCCGTTCAGCAGCAGGGCGGCAGCGGGCAAATCTTTGAGGTTCAGCCGCTCTCGGCAGAAGTCGAAGCCGACCTGATTGCGCGCATGCGGGCAGATCGCGAACAGGAATATATTGAATTCAATGAGGGTTGCTCCGACCTGCTGGGTGAGTTGGAAAAAGAAACCGCCCGCAGCAAATTCACCTTCGCCGAGTTGGAAGAAAACGAGCAAAATCTCCAACGTCTGGAACGCTGGCTGGAAAAGATCCGTGCGCGTGATTTCTACCCCACCGCTGCCGCGCAGCAGGCAGCCGACCAGTTGAATTCCTGCCGCGCCGCGCTCGAAACCTACGCCGCTCAGGTCTATGTCCACCAGGGATTGGACACTTCCTCGGCTGACAACCCCCCGTCCTGATTTCACTTCCATTCCGTCACATGATTATCATAAAGGGAAAGGCACATCGCCTTTCCCTTTTTCGTATCAGAACAATTGAACTGCCCAAAATGCTCTGCGGCAGCGTGCGTCAGCATGGATCAGAGGCAATTTAAAAATTGGATTAATAAACGCGAAACGATGGAACTTTTTTGGGGTTTGTACGTATTAAATAGCATAGATCAATTTTCGTTTTGTCTGGATACATACCCTATCCACCTGACCAGGATGGAAACGCATCAGGGGAAGGGTAAAGGTTTCGACCCTTGCCCGATGTATTTCAAGGCAAACGAGAATATCATCATAGAATGGAGCATGCTTCCACCCCATGCCTGTTTTCTATTTTCAGGAGGTTTCTGCGATGAGCTGAATCGGGAACCCGATGGTGGTAAGTTTGGAGGTGCAATATGTCAGCCGTGATCATTGTCGTTGTCATGTTGGTGAGTCTGGTGTTCGGGGCGTGCAGCCTCGCCGGGTTGGATGTTCGGAAAAGTGATCTTTGATGAAATCTATCGTTCGACCATTCTATCCACAAAACCAAACCATGGAATCGCTCTCTGGCGCTTTCCAGACCTTTCTACCGTCTGCTTGAACGGTTATTCGCAGAGCGGGGTATTAACCCGCGTACATTCTCTCACATTTCAGATCATCCCCGGGAAGCTTTCCGGGGATTTTTCTATCCTGGCATCCACCTGCTGCCTTTCATATACATAAACCCCATCTACCGGGTATAATGATGGATATCTCAAACTCGGGGGAGCCACAAGCGTTATTTTCTGCATCCCAACCCCGTTGCGCTCCTAATCCGCTGTTTACATTTCGCCATCAGGAGATGCATCGATGCCCGAAGAGATGGATGCCGGATCACAATCCAGGCTTCAGGCTGAACTGAATCACACCCGCGAACAAATGCGGCAGGTCGAACAGCGGCTTGCCAGCTATTTTGACATGCCTTTTCTCGGCATTGCCACCAGTTCAGTGGATGGCAAATGGTTGACCGTCAATGACAAATTTTGCGAAATGGTTGGCTATTCGCGCGAAGAATTGGTCAACCAGCCCTGGGCGGCAATCACTCACCCCGATGATCTCACCCGCAATCGACGCCTTTTCCTGGAAACCCAGGCGGGAAAACGCCGTGGTTACACACTCGATAAACGGTTCATCCGCAAAGATAACCGGATCGTCTTTACTTCCGTCTCGGTCCGCCCCATTCTTGACGATCAAGGCAAAATCGAATATTTCGCCACGCTGATCGAAGACACCACAGAACGCAAGATTGCCGAGCAAGAACTGGCATACAGTGAATACCGCTACCGCACCCTCTTTAAAGATTCACCCGTCGCCCAATGGGAAGAAGATTTTTCCGAAGTCTATGCGCAAATTCAGGAGCTCAAAGCGGGCGGCATAACCAATTTCGAGCAGTATCTGGATGAGAATCCAGGTGAAATCGAACGCTTCATCCACATGATCCGGATTATCGATTTCAATGACCGTGCGCTGGAAATCGCCGGACCGTCATCGCGCAAAGAATTGCTGGACCATCTGGATCTCATCTTCAGGGAAGATGCTGCTTTCATCCTGCGCGAAGAGTTTATCAAAATTGCTGCGGGTGAAACCGAATTCGACCTCATCGGGCGCAATCATTGCCTGGACGGCAGCATACGGGATGTTCAGATTCATTGGCGGCTGGCGCCCGGTTACGAAAATGACTATGGGCGGGTCATTCTATCGATCCTGGATATCACCGCGCAGCATCAGGCAGAATTGAAAGTTCAGGAAGCTGAACAACGCTTTCGCACCATGTTTGAATATTCTCCCATCTCGCAGTGGGAAGAAGATTTTTCAGGGGTTTATGCCCGAATTGAGGAAATTAAATCCGGCGGCGTCACCGATCTGGACAGTTTCCTGCGGGCGCATCCAGAAGAAATCGATCGGTGCATCGAATCGGTCAGGCTGATTGACATCAATGAACGCACCCTGGAGCTGACTGGCGCAAAAAGCAAGCAGGAATTGAAGGATCATTTCAACTCCATTTTCGGTGACGATGCCCGGGAAATCGTGCATAAGGAACTGCTTGGAATTTTCGCCGGAGCGACAGAGTTTGATTGCATGGGTCGCAATTACAGGCTGGATGGAAGCAAAATTGATATTCACCTGTTTTGGCGGGTCATGCCCGGCTATGAACATGATTTCTCCCGCGTGATCATCTCCATTCTGAATATCAGCGCCCAACGCGAAGCGGAATTGAAGATACAGGCGGCGGAACAACGCTTCCGCACCCTGGTGGAACAAATTTCTGCCGTCACATACATCGACAGCGTGGACGACAAAAGCTCATCCATATACACCAGCCCGCAAACCATCCCCCTGCTGGGGTACGCCCCGGAAGATTGGGTTAACCAACCCAACCTGTGGGAACAATTACTCCACCCCGAGGATCGTGAGCGGGTGATGGCTGAACACAAACGCACCAACGCCACCGGCGATCATTTCGTCATGGATTACCGCCTGATCGCCCGCAACGGCAGCATTATCTGGGTGCATGACGAAGCCGAGCTGCTCTACGACAATGAAGGCAATCCCTCCGCCTGGCAGGGCATCATGTATGATATTACTCAGCGCCGCCAGACCGAAGATGCCCTCAAACACAGCGAGGAACGTTTCCGCACGCTGGTGGAAAATCAGGGTGAAGGCATCATCCTGTTGGATAAAACCGGCGTGTTTATCTTTTCCAACCCGGCAGCCGAGCGAATTTTCCAGGTTGCCATGGGCAGTCTGATCGGTCAAAACATCAGCAATTTCACCATCCCTCCGGCAAAAGAGACGATCTTAAAACTGGTCCACCAGACAGCCCTTGAAAACGGCAGCGTGGATAGCGAAATCATTTGCCCGGACGGCGAAATGCGCAATATTCTGCTTACCGCCACCCCCTGGTACGATCAGTCCGGGCAGCACGCCGGCAGTCTGTGCGTTTTTCGGGACATCACCCAGCGCAAGCAAACCGAAACCGAACTGGAATATCGCAGCACCCACGATGCGCTCACCAGTCTGTATAACCGCATGTTTTACGATCAGGAAATCCGCACCCTCACCATGCAAAAATCGTATCCCATCAGCATCATGCTCGCCGACATGGATACCCTCAAGCTGACCAATGACACCTATGGGCACGCCGCCGGAGATGACCTGCTGCGCCGCACCGCCAGGATCTTTCACCAGTGCTTGCGCCAGGAGGATGTGGTGGCGCGCATCGGCGGCGATGAATTTGGCGTTCTTTTGCCGCGCACATCCGCAGAAACTGCCGATAAAATCCTGCTGCGTATTCGCACCACCATTGCCATGGAAAATGAACGAAATCCTCAGGCGCCCATCAGTCTGTCCATCGGCGTCGCCACAGCTTCAATGGATGAAGATCTGAATGAGACCATGGTACGCGCCGATAAAAACATGTACCGTGAAAAAGTCGCCAAACACCCCCACGTTCCTTAATCGATCCTGTGAATAAATTAAAACCGCCGGTTGATCCGGAGGTTTTTCGTTCAAAATCCAATCGCGATGGTTATTTTTTCCGCGGCAGCAGCGAGGTCAAAGCGATCGCCAGCAGCCCGATCGCACTGATCGCGATCACCGCATACCCTGCCAGCCTGCGACCACCGCCCGGCTGCTTCAGCATGGGCAGATTGATCAGCACGCGTCTGGTGGGTGTGGGCGACAGGGTGGGTGTACGAGTCACCGTGGGTGTCACCGGGGTGCGCGTCATCGTGGGTGTCCGTGTGGGCGGTGGCGAAGTTTGAGTGATGGTTGGACTGGGGGTCGGGGTGTATGCGGC
>JBDKTF010000487.1:0-8843 GCA_039680295.1 Anaerolineaceae bacterium | reverse complement strand
GGGAGCTGCAAAATTTGACCGGGGTAGATAAAGTAAGGGTAACGGATGGAATTGACATCCACCAGTTCCTGCCAGGAGACATTCGCCTGCTCCGCCAGCCCCAGCAGCGTATCGCCCGGCTGCACTTCCAGCGCAGAAATGGGTGCAGGCTCGGGTGTCGGCGCGGCGGTGGGCGTTGGCTCGACCGCAGGCGCAGCGGGCTGCTCCGGCGCCGCTCCCTCCCACACCACCGCTTGATTGCCCAGGGCGCTCCACGAGGTCAGGAACGCGTCCAGGGAAAAGACCAGGTTATAGCCTGTATACGCGTCGACCACCGCCACCGTCTCGGGAGTGTATCCGTAAAGGATCATGGTATGCTCAAACTGCGCCACCACTACGGTTTTTCCGCTGGCTGACTGGTAGTTCACAGGCGTACCCTGCCACATCTGCCCGATCACCCACACAATCACCGGTCTGCCGGCGGCGATCTCGGCGCGCAGCTCGTCCCAGGTAAAATTGTGCTGCGCTTCGGCGGGCAGCCCAAAGTGCTGCAGCGCCGCAGCCACCGGCGTGGCATGCACCCCGTAGGAATACGGCGGGATGCTGCCCCACAGGTCATCCGGATTGCCCGCAAAGCCTTCTTCTGGATTGTCTGAACGGGGAAGCTGGTTTAAGACATCCTCTTCACTCAGAGAATAACCCCAAAACGCCGCCCAATCTGCTGCGGAACGCGACTCGCAAGACAGATTATGCGTCTGCGCGTACCCGCCCACGCCCGGAATGCTCGCGGCATCGGGCAGGGTTTGCGTCTGCGCCGGATACGCTCCCAACCGCAGCAGGGTCACCACCAGAGCAAGACGCGCAAGCACATTCATGGGATTCTACGTGAGAGGTTGCTTGGAAGGAATGCCCGGTCGGCGTGGATACTGCGGCGGCGTCGCGGCGACTTTTTGCACCACCACCAGAAAACGTTCCTCCGCCACGCCCGGCAACGTCACCGGAATGATTTGCTTCAATCTGCCGCCCAGCAGATGGATGGCATGTTCCGCCGCCTGCGCTTCCGCCGGACCGCTCTCGCCTTTTTGCGCCAGCATATATCCGCCCAAACGCACCAGCGGCAGCAGGTATTCAGACAGCACGGGCATGCCCGCCACTGCGCGCGCCACCGCCCAATCGTACATCTCGCGTTGATCCTTCAATCGCCCCACCTCTTCGGCGCGCGTGGTCAGCACAGTGACGCAGTCCAAATTGAGCGTCTGAACGATATGCTGGCAAAAATTGGCTTTCTTGCCCACCGATTCAACCAACGTCAGACGCAAATTAGGGAAGATGATCTTGAGCGGAATGCCCGGAAAACCCGCGCCGGTGCCCACGTCAATCAGGCGGGCAGGCGGCGTATCCCGCATCGCCAGCAGGCAGGTGAACGAATCCAAAAAATGCTTGGTGCGAATGGATTCTGCATCCCGGATGGCGGTCAGGTTGAAACGTTCATTCCAGTCCAACAGCTCTGCCTCGTACCGTTCCAGTGCCGTGATTTGCCGGGAGGTCAATTTTAAGCCCAACAGGGTTTGCGCCGCTTGCTTCAGCTTCTCCATATCTGAATTATACCCGCAGCCTGAATCCACGGGAAGAAAATCCAGCCAGCCGGGACGCCGGCTGGAGCGACGAACCCATCTCCTATGAATTCTACCGAAATAGGCTATACTTTAATCATGCCTGTCGACCGCGAAAGTGTGATTGAGCTCCTCCAGAAAACCCACCTGTTCCGATCCCTTACGGAAGAGGAGATTGTTCAGGTGGCGGAACAATTCGAGTCTGTCTTCCTCGAAGATGGACAAATGATCTTTCGCGAAGGCGCAAACGCCAACAGTTTTTACATCATCTTCGACGGCAGGGTGGATATGCGCCGCGGACACGGCAAGACGGAAACCCGGTTGTCGTCTCTGGTCACCGCAGATTATTTTGGCGCAGAAGGCTTGATCCGCGGCGGAAAACGTTCTGTTTCGGCATTCGCCAACGGCAATACCATCGTCCTCCGTCTCAAGGGACCGCAGTTTCACTGGCTCCTTCAAAATTTTCCTTCCATCCGTCCCAATTTTGAGGTTGCCATTCACACGCATCACCTCGTCGAACGCGTTCGCCTCGATTGGCTGGGCGAGGATGAAATGGTCTACATGATGGTGCGCAAACACCAGATGTTCCTGTTTTTGCGCCTGATCTTTCCTGTGCTGGCGACGATTGCCGGAGGTGCGCTCTTTCTCAATCTTTATCTGGGAAAGACTGAAAGTATCTTCCTGCTCTCCTGCACCGGCGTCCTCTGGGTGGTGGCGATCTTCTGGATCGCCTGGTCAATTCTGGATTGGAGCAACGATTACTATATCGTAACCAATCAGCGCGTCGTCTGGATGGAAAGAGTCGCCTTACTCTACGACAGCCGCCAGGAAGCGCCGTTATATACGATCCTTTCGGTGGGAGTGCAAACCGATCAGGCGGGGCGCATTTTCAATTACGGCGATGTAAATGTGCGCACCTTCACGGGCACCATCATCCTGCGCCGGGTGGAACATCCGCGCCAGATCGCGTCACTGGTGGAAGAACAATGGTCTCGCGCCAAGGTCACCTCACGCAAAGAGGAAGCCACCGCCATGAACCGCGCCATCCGCGAGCGGTTGGGATTGGGAGATACGGTTCAGGCGAAGACCGCTTACGTCAAAAGCAAACCGGTGGAAGTCAAGCCGGGACTCTTGCAGAGCTGGTTCGCCAACTTCTTTCGAATCCGCTTTGAAGACGGCAATGTGATCACCTATCGCAAGCACTGGTTTATCCTGATCCGGCGCACCGCCACGCCCGCCTTCCTGGTACTTGCATTTCTTACCCTGTTCATCCTGCGGCTCTTCAATGTGTTTACCTGGTGGTCAGTCCCCGCCACCCTTACCCTTTGCGCCGTATTCGGCACTGGCTGTTTGCTCTGGTACCTCTACGAATACGTCGACTGGCGCAATGACATTTACCGGGTGACGCCGGATCAGATCATGGATATCGAACGCAAACCCCTGGGCACGGAAGAAAAGAGAACCGCGCCGTTGGAAAGCATTTTAAGCATCGAATACGAGCGCATTGGTCTTCTCGGGCTCATTTTGAATTTTGGCACCGTGTACATCGTGGTGGGCAACACCAAATTCACCTTTGATTACGTTTATAATCCTTCAGAGGTGCAGCAGGATATTTTCAGACGCATGGATCAACGCGTCACGCGCAAGAGAGAAACGGAAGCCCAGGCAGAACGCGACCGGGTTTCAGAATGGTTTGCCGTTTATCACGAGAACGAGGACGAAATTCGCCGTCTGGAAAATCAGAAAAAGGGTGGGGAGACCCGTGATTTCAAAGGCTTTTCAGGGTAAAATTAGCGGTTGATAAAGGAAGGACTGCAAGAATGGCAATTCGAGAAATCATTTTTTTGCCCCATCCCACCTTACGCCGCAAAGCGCACAAGGTGACTGATTTTGGCAAGGAATTTCAAACGTTGGTGGACGACATGGTCGACACCCTGCGCGACGCTCCCGGTGTGGGTCTGGCGGCGCCCCAGGTGAATGTATCGGAACGGCTTATCGTTGTGGAATACGGCGAAGAAGACGAAAATGGCGACGAGACGGAGCCCAAACGGCTTTATGTGGTTGCCAATCCCGAAATCATCCAGGCGTCGGAAGAAATAGTCAGCGGCGTGGAAGCCTGCCTGTCTGTGCCCAAGCTGGTTGGTGAAGTGGACCGCCACGAGAGCATCGTGGTCAAAGGTCAGAACCGCCACGGTCAGCCGGTGAAAATCAAAGCCAAAGGCTGGCTGGCGCGCATCTTCCAGCACGAAATGGACCATCTGGACGGTGTTCTCTATGTGGATCGCGCCACGCGCGTCTGGCAGCCGAAAGAGGACGAAGAAGAAATTCTTGACTGATCCATGTATCTGACGCATCTATCGCTTACCAATTTTCGCACCTTTGCCCGCCTGGACCTGGAAATGCCCCGGCGGGTTGTTTTGTTGGTGGGTGACAATGCGCAGGGAAAAACCAGCCTGCTGGAAGCCATTTATTTTCTGGCGACGTTTACCTCTTTTCACGCCCATTCCGACCGCCAGCTCATCAACTTCCTCGCCGCGCGCGAAGACCTGGCGGTTGCCCGTCTGGTGGCAGATTATCAGCGCGGACCCACCGCCCACCATCTGGAAGCCCGCCTCATCCTCGATGCAAGCGGCGGGGGCGGTTCGCGCCTGCGCAAAGAAATCTTGCTGGACGGCATCAAACGCAGTCTCACCGAAGTGATCGGTCACTTCAATGCGGTCATCTTTCTGCCGCAAATGTCGCGCATTATCGAAGGGGGTCCCGAAGAACGCCGCCGCTATCTCAACCTGGCGCTCTCGCAGACCGTTCCAGGCTACGCACAGGCGCTCAGCGAATATTCGCAAACCCTCACGCAGCGCAACGCTCTGTTGAAAATGCTTGGCGAGCGCGGCGGCGACAGCGCGCAGCTCGAGTATTGGGATCAAATGCTGGGGCAGCGCGCTGCGAAAATCATTCTGGCGCGCATCCACGCCGTGCAGGAACTGGAACGTCTGGCTGCCCACATTCACCAGGACCTGACCCGTTCCAGCGAAGTGCTGCGGCTGGATTACCAGCCCGCCTACGATCCACTTGAAAAACCTGCCGGGCAGTTTTCTCTGCCCATTTCCACATCCATCGACCGCAGCGGAATCACGCACGACCAGATTTACCAGGGCTTTCTGAAGCGCCTCGCCACCCTGCGCGGAGAAGAAATTGCCCGCGGCGTCACCACCATCGGTCCGCACCGCGACGAACTGCGCTTCCTCGCCAACGGCATGGACCTGGGCGATTTTGGCTCGCGCGGACAGGTGCGCACCGCCCTGTTGTCGCTCAAACTGGCGGAAGTTCAGTGGATGAAGCAGCGCACCGGACAGGCGCCTGTGCTGCTGCTGGACGAAATCATGGCAGAACTGGATCTGCACCGCCGGACGGATCTGCTGGCAGCGCTGACAGAATCGGAACAGGCGGTGCTCACCACCACCGATATGCATCTCTTCGACCCTGCGTTCGCGGAAAATGCGGCTGTCTGGCATGTGCAGGCGGGCAGCGTTTCACACGGCTGATTCCCCGTTTTATCTTTCATACAATCTGGATGGTGGGGACGATGGATATGCTCAGGCATACACCCGCCCATAGCGCCGCCGCACCCCTCAATGCAATTCCTTACCCATAAATAGAACGTTAATTCTAAATTCCCATACCCATTTCATTCAAAATGCCGTACAATGAATTAACCATTCATTTTCGCGCTCTTCGCGTTTGCTTCGTTTTTGCTTCTTTGTGTTCTTCGCGTTTTTTGGTTGGTTTCTTTCGCGTCCTTCGCGTTAATCTTTTCGTTTTTTGCTTCTTTGTGTTCTTCGCGTTGATCTCTGCGCTTTCTTTGAATCCTTTGTGGTCGGTCTCTACCTATGCCCCGGAAAATCCTTCACGTCGATCTGGATGCCTTCTTCTGCGCCGTTGAAGAACTGCGCAACCCATCGCTCAAAGGCAAAGCCTTTGCCGTCGGCGGGCTACCCAACGAACGCGGCGTGGTTTCCTCCTGTTCCTACGCCGCGCGCGCGTTGGGCGTACATTCCGCCATGCCCATGTCGCGCGCGCTCAAGCTCTGCCCCGGACTGATCGTCATCCAGGGGCGTCACGGCGATTACGGCGCCGCGTCCAAAGAAGTGATGGCGCGCTTCGACGACCTCACCGGATTGGTCGAGCCGCTTTCCATTGACGAAGCCTTCCTCGACGTCTCCGATCTGCCCGATCCGCCGGAAGAGATTGCCCGCCGGCTGCAGGAGCGCATCTGGAACGAGCTGCATCTGCCCTGTTCCATCGGCATCGCCACCAACAAACTGGTCGCCAAAGTCGCCACGGATGTTGGCAAAGCCGCTCACCGCGGCGGCAAGGACTATCCCCGCGCCATCACGGTTGTTCCGCCGGGTGAAGAAGGCACTTTCCTCGCCCCTCTGCCCGTTCAGGCACTGTGGGGCATCGGACCCAAAACGACAGCGCACCTCGAAAGCCTGGGGATCCACACCATTGGCGACCTGGCGCGCATGTCGGATGCTGAACTGACCCGCCTTTTTGGACGCACCGGACCCGAATTGGGCTGCCGCGCCCGCGGTGAAGATTCCCGCCCGGTCGAGCTCGTGCGCGAAGCCAAATCCATCAGTCAGGAAACCACCTTCGCCCGCGACGTGAACGATTCCGATGAGCTGCACCGCACCCTGCGCGGACTCTCTGAACAGGTGGGATTTCGTCTGCGCCATGAAGAGGTGACCGGCGTCACCGTGCGGCTGAAACTGCGTTGGGAGGGTTTCATCACCATCACCCGGCAAGTGCGTCTCGCCCAACCCACCGACCAGGACGGCGTGATCTACGATACCGTTTGCAGACTGCTGGATTCCGTCTGGGACGGCGAGCGCAAGGTGCGCCTCATCGGCGTGGGCGTCAGCGGGTTGCAAACCACAGCGCGCCAGCTCAGTTTGTGGGAAACGCCCACCGAAAAAGAACACCGCCTGCTGGAAGCCGTGGACGAGCTGCGCGAACGTTATGGCAAAGATGTGGTCCGCCGCGGAAGAAAAGGATGATCGTTTCCGTGTATAATGGGGGCTATGGAATCCGAGACAGACAAAGCACATCCATCCACAACCCGGCGGCTCCAGCCGCTTCACCGCAAAGGCGCCACCCCATCCAGCCAGGTTGGAGATGCCGCGGATTCCCGCGGGAGCGAGCTGCGCAGCATTCTGGTGGATGGCGTGCTGGCGGCAGGGATTCTGCTGCTGGTGGTGGTGGTGACACTGCTGCTCAACCGCGTTTTCCGCAACATGGGCGCCCCATACGTGCTGATTTACGCGCTGACGCTCATCGCACTGGCATTCTGCTGTCTGGAATTTGGTTTGCATCATTCCCTGGCGAACACCACCCGCGCCTGGTACGGCATGGTGGGCGGCATCTTTGCCTGGAGCGCTGTTCGCACGGCGCAGTTGATTGGCATGGGCAGCCTGACGTCTGCCAACAGCATTCTGCTGCTGATCATGGCATCCCTCTTTTTCGGCGTCATGTGGCTGCACGGACTTCCATTGGGTGTTCAATTCTGGCTGCAGGCGTTTTTGCTCAACTGGCTTGGCAATTTACTGATCGAGGGACAAAAATATCTCAGTCAATGGTCGAACTTTTTCAATAACACCCTTACCCTCACCGGCTACACAGCCATTCTGGCGGTTTTGCTGATCGGTGTGTGGCTGTTCGAACGCTCCACCAATCGTCTCAAACGGCTTCGATCGGCGCTGTTCGCCTCATTCTGCCTGACGATCGTCCTGATGGTGTTCATGGGCGGGCTGAGCTAAAAACAATACCAACTTCTTGCGGTTTTCCATGGATTACTGTATAATTTTCCGCGCGCCACCATAGCTCAGATGGTAGAGCGGGCGTTTCGTAAACGTCAGGTCAAGAGTTCGATCCTCTTTGGTGGCTCACCTGAAAACAAAGAACCCATCCGTATAGGGTGGGTTCTTTGTTTAACAAGAAAGCGGGGCTGGATAACCAGCCCCGCCGATATTATTTTTCTGACGCTTCCACAGCCGGTTCCATCTTTTGGAACACCAGCCCTTCCCCTTCTTCCGCCGGTACATCCACCTGAACAGTGTCGCCCTTGGCGAATTCTCCAGCCAGCAGTTTGATCGAGAGCGGGCTTTCCACATACTTCTGCAACGCCCGACGCAGCGGACGCGCGCCAAAGTTGCTGTCGTAACCGATTCCAGCCAGCCAATCCCGCGCCGCATCGGTCAGCGTCACCGTCAGACCGTGTTCCGAAAGCCGACCTTCCACCTCTTTCATTTGCAGGTCCACGATGTGTTTCACCTGATCCACGCTCAGCGGCGAGAACATGATGATCTCGTCAATGCGGTTGATGAATTCCGGTCGGAAGGCGCTCTTGAGCGCCTTATCGATCTTTTCGCGCGCTTCGCGTTCTTCATCATCCTTCACATCCTGCAGGAAGCCAACCGTGCCGCCCTTGCGCACAAATTCCGTGCCCAGGTTGCTGGTCATAATCAGCACTGTATTGCGAAAGTCCACCGTGCGCCCCTGACCATCCGTCAGACGACCGTCGTCCAGAATTTGCAGCAGCGCGTTGGATACTTCGGGATGCGCCTTTTCGATTTCATCGAAGAGGACCACCCGGTACGGGCGGCGGCGAACCGCTTCGGTCAATTGACCGCCTTCTTCATAGCCCACGTATCCCGGAGGAGCGCCGAACAGCCGTGAAACGGTGTGCTGCTCGTGATATTCGCTCATGTCGATGCGCACCAGCGCGTCTTCGTCGTCGAACATAAATTCCGCCAGCGCGCGCGCCAGCTCGGTCTTGCCCACACCCGACGGACCGATGAAGATGAACGAACCGATCGGTCGGCGCGGGTCCTTCAATCCGGAACGAGCGCGGCGAATGGCATCCGAAATGGCGTGAATGGCTTCGTCCTGACCCACAATGCGTTCATGCAGGCGTTCTTCCATCTGCAGCAGCTTTTCGGCTTCGGTTTCCATCATCTGCGAAACCGGAATGCCCGTCCACTGCGCGATCACCTCAGCGATGTCGTTGACATCCACCACCTCGTCCAGCTTGTGCTCCGCTTCCCACTGATCGCGGCGCTCGTTGAACTCGCCTTCCACACGCAGGCGTTCCGCCTTCTTCTTGGCGGCGCGCTCATAATCGCGCTCCACACCCGCCTGCTCTTCTTCCGCCGCCAGCCGGTCGACTTCGCCTTTCATTTCCTTCAAATCACT
>JBDKTF010000158.1:0-4883 GCA_039680295.1 Anaerolineaceae bacterium | reverse complement strand
GCCGGCCAGATGACCGCATGGAAAGGAATGTTATCTTTGCCGATGAAATAATAAGCGCGCGCGTTGGGGTTGGTCCACCAGTTGCGCCAGGCTTCGGAATCGCCCTGAATGGCTGCCCATTCGATGGCGGCGGAGAGATAACCAATCACCGCCTCAAACCACACATACAGGCATTTGCCGTTCCAATCTTCCAGCGGCACCGGGATGCCCCATTCGAGATCGCGGGTAATGGCGCGCCCGCGCAGACCATCCGTCCCAATCTGTCCCAGCGACTGGCGCAGCACGTTGGGACGCCAGTAAGATTCGCGCTGGCGCAGAAATTCGACGATCTCCGGCTCCAGCTTGCTCAAATCGAGGTAATAGTGTTCGGTCTCCCGCAGTTCCGGTGTGGTTCCATCCACTTTGGAGCGCGGATCGATCAGTTTGGAGGCTTCCAGCAGGTTGCCGCATTTGTCGCATTGATCAGAGCGCGCGTTGGTGTATCCGCAGATATAGCAGGTCCCTTCCACGTACCGGTCGGGCAGGAAACGTTCCTGCGAAGGCGCGTACCACTGCAATTCCTTGTGGGTATACAGGAAACCATTCTGCTTGAGCGCCAGGAACATCTTTTGCGAAACATCGAAATGATTGGATGTGTGCGTTGTGGTGAATAGATCGTAGGTCAACCCCAGCTTTTGGAACAGATCGAGAAAGCTGTTGTGAAAGCGTTTGTAGACTTCCTCGGCTGTGGTCTTTTCAGCGTCGGCACGGATGGTGATGGGCGTTCCGTGTGAATCGGAACCAGAAACCATCAGCACATCATTGCCGCGCAGGCGTTGGTAACGCGCAAAAATATCTGCCGGAAGATCAGCCCCCGTCAGATTTCCAACATGGATTTCAGCATTTGCATAAGGCCAGGCGACTGCAACCAGAATTGGATCAGACATAAACCACCTCAAAAAAGGGTGTAATAGAAAAGATATATGATTTTATCATGAAAGTGGACGGAACCAAAAACCTCTCCCCTGCGGCGATCAAACGCCGCCCGCGGAGAGGCTGGTGAGGCAAAACGTTGCGCCAGAACTAGCGGGGAGCTTCCACCACATCCACTTCTGGAAAGAATTGTTTGACGGTACCCGCCACCCAGCCGTGCAGCGTGGACGGAGAAAGGGGACAGCCCAGGCAGGCGCCGCCCAGACGAACCCTGAGCGTGTTGCCTTCGATCGCCACCAGTTCCACCGCACCGCCGTGGAATTGAGCGATATACGCATCCAGTTGCTCGATCAGTGCGCGGATCTGTTCATCCCGACTGTAATTGGGTTGATTTTCGCTCATCTTTTGTCCTCCTTGTGCCTTCCCTTTGATTATCCAATCCCTGGGATAAAATTGCAAGAATTTCATCGTGGGTGCAGCGCAGGCGTTCGGCAATGATTTCGGTCAATTGCTCCAGGATGAGTATTCCGGCGTCTGGATTCTTTTCACACAGTTCCCGCAGGTCGGCGCCTTTAATGCGATAGGCTTTGCATTCGCTCAGGCTGAGCGCGCCCGAAGTATACACGTCGCGCCCCATGGCGGAAGACCAGCCAAATACCCCACCCGGATGAATATGCGTCACCGTGATGGTGGTACCGTCGTACGGTTTGTAATGCACCACCACTTCTCCCGCGATCAAAATATAGAGATAGCGGGCAGCACCGCCCTGTTCGAATATGGCGGTGGCTTCTGGAAAGGTGACGCTTTCCAGGTGAGGACGCAGAAGATCGAGTTGCTGCGGGCTCAGGTTTTTGAAGATATCCAGTTGAGCCAGATCTTGTGTAAACATTTTGAACATCTTATCCAAGATAAGGGGGGCTTTCTAGTGGATATCCTCCTATTTCATCTGACATTTATCCTATGGAACACCCACCATTCTTCGGTTTTCTTCCCATCGGTTGACGCGTTGGATCGGTGGAGGTATGATAAATGTTAGATAAATATCTAACCACCAGAGGTGATCATGAATCTGCCCGACCTTGCCTGGGATGAAGGCAGCGCATACGATCTCTTTGCCAGCCTGTCCGTCCTGCACCAGCCCGATCGATTCGGTTTGCGCGCTTCATGGGCGGCGGGGGTGCGCTCGCGTCTCACCACACCTCTCCGCGAAGTTCTGGAATCGGCGCAGTCTTTCCTCTCGGTTCCACTCCCCTGGATCTATCGGCTGCCGGCGCCCAAAAATGCCGGCTGCGCCCTGGCTGCGCTGGCTGAAATGCCCCCCGCAGATCGGCTTCCGACGCTTTTCTTTCACCGTGAAACGCCGCCGCTGCTCCGGCAAATTGCCGAACGCACAGCACGGCAGGGCAGTTACACCCCGCAGGATATCAGCGCCGTGCGCAGCGCTGTGGGTCAGCGCTCGGTGCCCTTCACCGCCGCAGAAGCCGCGGCGCTGCTGAACGCCTGGCGCAGCCCCGCGGAATTTGGCGAAAATTATCTGGCGGCTTTGCAGGCATATGTTCAGGCGTTCTTCAATGAAGAAGAACAGCGCATCACGCCGGTGATTGAAGAGGGGCTGCGCGCGGCGCAGGAACTGGCGGGCAGACTCTCGCTGCCCCAACTTCTGGAGACGCTCTCGCAGGGTGTGGACTTTGAAAACTGGCTGACGATGCCGCACCTGGTGATCGCGCCGTCTTACTGGTGCAATCCCTACATTTATACAGGCAGTGTGGACGCGAATACCATGCTGGTGATGTTCGGCTGCCGTCCCGCCGATACCCCGCTGGTCCCCGGAGATACCATTCCAGAAACAGCGCTGCACGCCCTCAAGGCGCTGGCGGATCCCACCCGGCTGTCCATTTTGCGTTATCTGGCAGAGCAGCCCATGACCCCCACCCAACTGGCGCAGCGTTTGCGGCTGCGCCCGCCGACAGTGGTGCACCACCTGCACGCGCTGCGTCTGGCGGGTCTGGTGCGGGTGATCGTGGAAAATGAAGGATTGCGTTACGCCGCCCGCCTCGAGGCGTTGGATACCACCTTCGATACGCTCAAACAATTTCTTCAAACAGATTGAACTTTGGAGGTCCTCTGAACATCGCGCATTTCAAGGAATCCGCGCGCCGCGGTCTTTCCGATTACTGGTCACAACTCAGCGCATTTCAACCCAATGCCCGTCTTTATCTGGTCAGCGTGGTGCTGTCAGGCGCGGCGCTGGGTATTTTCCGTTTATTGTTTAACTTTTTTGTCCTCAGCCAGGGGTATGACGAAACCCTGCTGGGAAACCTGACCACTGCCGCCAATATGACTGCCCTGCTGCTGGCGCTGCCCATGGGTTATCTGGCAGACTTTCTGGGACGCAAACGCTCGCTTATGCTGGGCAGCGGGTTGATCAGTGTGGCGATTGTGGTGATGGTGCTGGCGCCGTCCCGCTGGATGTTCATTGGCATGAATGTGCTGATCGGCGCCGCCCAGAGCCTGACCGCCGTGACCATGTCGCCTTTTCTGGTGGAAAACAGCAGCCCCAAAGAACGCGTCTATCTGTTCAGCTTCAGTTCCGGCTTGCAAACCGCCTCTTCTTTTGTGGGCAATTCCATCGGCGGGCGGCTGCCGGGGTGGGTGGGCGCGCTGCGCGGTGTTTCTGCCACCAGCACGTCGGCGTACGGCAGTGCGCTGATCATCATCGCAGCCGCGGCAGCCATGGCAATGATTCCCCTTCTCTTCCTGCACACCCCGCGGATGACAGCCGACCAGCGCGCATTGTTCGCCCCCATCAGCTACGCATCGCAGCACTCTGCCCTGCTTGGCAAACTCATCCTGCCCTCGCTGATCACCTCCATTGGCGCGGGAATGATCATGCCTTTCATGAACGTTTTTTTCCGCTTCAAGCACCAGCAGCCCGACCCGGTGATCGGCAGCCTGTTTGCCTGGGGCGCGCTGGCGATGGGCATTGGGCTGATGATCGCGCCGCCGCTGGCAGACCGGATGGGTAAAATTCAATTGGTGGTGATCACCCAGAGTCTGTCCATTCCATTCCTGGCAATGCTGGGATTTTCCCCCATCTTCGGTTGGAGCGCCGCCGCCTATCTCACTCGCCTGGCGTTAATGAACATGAGCGGTCCGGTATACCAGACCTTTGTGATGGACCGCGTCGAACCCCAGGCGCGTACCACCGTCGCCAGTCTGGTGAGCATGGCAGGGAACTTTGGCTGGGCGTTCAGCCCCACCATCAGCGGCATCCTTCAGGTGAAATATGGTTTCGGTCCATCGTATCTGATCACCATCATCCTCTACGTCCTTTCGATCTGGATGTACTGGAATTTCTTCCTGCGCAAACCCGCATCCACTGAAGCGCTGCCGTATTCGCGTGTAGAATTGAAGTAACCACGAATGGGAGAGAGCATGAACGCAACCGACACCCCGCTGTTCGATCTGCACCGCCATCTGGAAGGCAGCATTCGCCCGCAAACCGCGTTTGAACTGGCTTGCCAGCATGGTTTGCCGCTGCCAGCCGCAGACCTGCCCGGTTTCCGCCGCGCGCTCACGCTCGACCGCCCGACGCCGGATATTCTCGATATCCTGCCGCGCTTTGGCTGGTTGACCCAAGCGCTGGTCAACCTGGACGCCTGCCGTCGGGTGACGCTGGAATGTCTGGAGGATGCCGCCGCGGAAGGGTTGGGCGGTGTGGAAGTGCGCTTCAGCCCGCTCTTCATGGCAGAACCGCACCATCTCGACCCCCTGGACGTGACCGCGGTGGTGTGCGAAGCCTGGCAGGAATCGCGCAGCCGCCTTCCGCTGCGTTCCAGCCTGATCGTGATCCTTTCGCGCACCTACGGTGTGGAAGCCTGCGAGGTGGAACTCGAATGTGCGCTGCGTTATCGCGACCGCGGCGTGATCGGTCTGGATCTGGCGGGAGACGAAGCCCGTCATCCGGCGCG
>JBDKTF010000264.1:0-2687 GCA_039680295.1 Anaerolineaceae bacterium | reverse complement strand
TTTTACGCGCAATTTGAACGAACCGTATTATACCGCCTGGCTCAATGGGCATACCGATCCGCGCGTACGCGCCACGCTCTTTTCGGTTTCCGGACAGATGGACGCGCTGGGACAGATCCTGGGTGGTCCGCTGCTGGGCGCGGTGGGGTCAGCGTGGGGTGTGCGGGCGGCGCTGCTGGGCTCGGTGGCGCTGCTGGCGCCGGTGATGTTCTTTTTCTCGCGGGCTCGCAAAGATCAAGAACCGGTGACGGAGCTTCTTTCTGAGTAGCGCGGCGAGATTGTCAGCGTATGTGAAAACAACCGTAACAAAAAAGGCGGACGCGATCGCGTCCGCCCTTAACGATTAAGCGGAATGAATTATGGAGCCGGGAGAATGCGCAACGATCCGATGCCGCCGCTTGTGATCACCCGAATGCGGTTGGCGCTGGTCTCATAATTGGATGAGGTGTATGTGCTGTTTTCACGTGTCAGGTCTGCGCTGACCTGCGTCCCACCCAGGCGATCTTCCGTCACGATTTGCACGGCTGCGCCTTCGGGCACGTAGATGATCATTTCGCCGACACCGTTGTCCATGGTGATTTCCATATTCCCTTTTTCAGGGAGCGTCAGGGTGATGGTGCCGACGCCGTTATTGACGTTCAATTCGGTCGCCTGAATTTTGGTCAGGTCGATCACCGTCTCACCAACGCCCATATCGGCAGTCAGGGCAATCGGCAGTGTAGGGTTCAGCTTCAGGTCCAACCTCCGGTTTCGCAGGCTCCCGCTGGTGGAGACTTGAAAATCACCCCGGGTGGAAATATCTGTCACGGCGCGGCTGCCGTCCATCGTCGTGCTTTTCAGGATGTTTTCGTTTTTCGGTACCGCGGCATTGGCTTCCAACAGTTGGGCGGTTTGCGCGCCACCCGTGATGGTCAGCTCGCCCACCGGGAAATCAACCGAGATTTCTGCGCTGGTGGCGTTCTTCAACGGCTCTGAAAACGCCTGGGATGGAACGATCTGCCCGGTGGAAGAATTCATCCACCAGATGCCGCCAACAAACATTCCAATGACCAGAAGGGTCACCAGAATGGAACCGATCAATGAACGCCTGCCGATCAGAATATCCAGCCCAGCGCCGACCAGAAGAATAGGCCAGAGGCGCAGCAATACTTCCCATATGGAGATGGATGCCATGCCCAGATTGTTGAGCAGCAGGATCACACCCACACCCACCAGAAGGAGGGGTCCCAGAATACTGAAATTACGCCGTTGTTCCATCGCTTATTCTCCCTTCGACCGGCGAAACAGCAAATAAATGCCGGCAGCGACGATGATTAAAGGCCATAAGTTGTCGAAATTGACCCATTGCAGCCAGGGGATGTTCAGGTTTTGCAGGAACAGCAATGCGCCGAATAGAACCAGACCGATCCCGATGATCAGAACTGCCCTCGAGTTGGGATTGTGAACGCCAGAGCGCAGGTCATTGCCCACCGAACGAGCCTGTTCTCCGATGTCGTTGATGTTTGCCTGAATGGTGGCTTGCGAAGCAACTTCACCGCCCTGTTCGGGCATGATGATCCACAGGATGATGTAGAGGAGAACACCCGCGCCGTTGCCCAGCGCCAGCAGGATGAAAAACAGCCGGATCCAGGTGGGATCGATATTCAGGGTTTCGCCCAAGCCGCCGCATACGCCTGCGATCATCTTCTGGGTGGTGCTGCGGTGAAATTTTTGAGTTTCCATATTTCTTTGACTCCTTAATCAGGATACCTTGCGGGTACGCACAATCAAATAGATGCCAGCCGCCACCAGAACCAACGGCCAGACGAAGTTGAACATGGGGGAGGTGGTCACCAGCGTGATCATACTGAGCACCAGTAAAACGGCTGCCGGGTAGATTGCCCAGGTCATCTTCCCTTCGGGAGTGGGCAGAATGTAAACCAGTCCAAAGGTCAGCGCCAGTCCGAGCAGGAACATTCCACCGGCGATACCGCCATCCACAAATTCTGACAGCAGAATGACCAGGGTGATCGAAGTCAGCGTACCGGCTGGGATGACCGCCCACCAGTAATCACGCTTGGTGATGTAAATAAGCCAGAACGGCAGGGCGATGAACGCCATGAAGACCGCACCGCCGATTGCGCCCATGTGCGGAACATTGGGCAGCAGGGTGGTCAGACCGATGAGGACCGCCAGACCGATCAGAACCGAACCAGGGATCAACGCCCACCACTGCTCACGATTGGCGCCGTATACGCCGAGGAAAATCAACCCGCCGATGCCAAAGAGGAGCGGGAAGATCATTTCCCAGCGAAACTCAAAAACATTGAAGGTATCGAGCAGGAACAAAGCCCCCACCAGAACCAATGCAATGCCAATGATCAATGAGATATCGAATTTTTTCATGAATAGCTCCTTCCAATCCCTTCGAAAACGTGTTCATGTAGATACATATCAGTATACGGAAGCGCATGTGAAAAGTTGCATAAAATGGTTTTCTGGTCTTGACATCCGTCGGAAGACCGTTATAATTTACATCAGAATTATCTTATTTATTAAGAGGCTTTATGATGGTAATGCAACGACAATGCTTGTGTCTGAGGCGGGGTATCTAGTCACCGCCTCGTACTGATTTTCATCAAAGAGAGCCAGCAAGTACCCGGCAGTGGCTGCCCCGCAATATAAATGCTATTGCGATGCAGATCTGC
>JBDKTF010000380.1:0-2958 GCA_039680295.1 Anaerolineaceae bacterium | reverse complement strand
CAGCGGCGCGGAAAAGACGTGCAACCTGAGTGTAGCCTTCCTGTTCGGCTTTAATGGCGAAGGCGAGATATTTGCGATTGGCTTGCGATTCACCGGCAAATGCAGATTGTAAATCCTCAAGAGATTTAGACATCAGTTTCCTCCTGTTACGATGAAAAAGTTCATGTTGACTTTCTATTCCATAATATCCCCAGATGGAGTGGATGTCAATGATAAAGTGTTGAGATAAATATTATCATTAATATTGTCTTTGTCAAGATTTTATTCGTTATCCACTGAGTAAGAGGGAAAAATCATCTGTCAGAGAAAATATCGGATTAGCTAATAAAAGATGGACAGATGTCCCTTTTTATTGTCAGAGAGATTGTCATAAAAATGCTATCAAATGTCAAACAACGTGATATTTCTGTGCAAATATGTCAGACAATTGCATCGTTCTTGTGAACCACATACGCAATCGTTTGCGGTAATTTATATACAGTCATCAATCACCCACCCAAGAGAAAGGAGACAACATGAACACCGGATCCGCGATTTTCTTCATTATTGTGATCCTGCTTGGCGTCTTCATCGGGTCAGGGTACCTGGTTTCGCAACAGATGCAGACCGCAGAAGATCTGGAGAGTTGCCAGCAGGAGGCGTCTAGTCTTTCAGCGAACGAAAGTACCTTGAATGGTGAACTGCAGGAAAAAAATAAAGAACTCACTGATATTACCCGGCAGCGTGATGAGGCAATCGCAGCCTACAACCAGGATCATGAAGCGCGCCTAAAACTAGAGCAACAGGTTGGGGGTCTGACCGCACAGATTGACCAGATCAAGATCGATGTTCAGAATGCACGGACTGCGCAACAGCAGGCTGAAGCGCAAGTGGGTTGGTACATGGCGCAGATGCAGCAAAAAGATGATTTGCTGAATACTCAGTCGCAGGAAATTCAGAATCTGCGAATCGAAAATGCCCACTTGATGGAAGTGCAAAATGATGCGGCGCGCGGATTGGCATGGGTGCAGGAAATGCTTCAAACCAGCGATAACCCGCTTGTGATCATTTTGGAAACTTCAGCAGGATGGATGGGATTGAGATCGCTGGGATACATGGGAAGACATCTGCGACGGCGAACTGGAAAAACCCATATCCATGAAATCTGGGTGCGGATGACCCGCGAGGAAGCGCTGCGATATGGGCGTTCTCACCGACAGGGATAGGGGAGCCGCGCCAAATTCAAGGGGCTGCCTGGAAATGATCACCAGGCAGCCCCGTCTTTAAATAAAAATCCAATCGATCAAAACCTTTCCTTTTCGAGGCGGTATCCCAAACCGCGGACAGTCGTCAGATACGGAAGATCATTGGCATCGCCATCTATTTTCTTGCGCAGGCGCCCAATATTGGTGTTGATCAGACCCCCTTTATCTTTGTCTTGCGGGGAAAGGTGAAATACGTTGACTTTGATATCCTGCCGTGTGCAGAGTTCACCACGGCGCTGGAACAGATATGCCAGCAGATCAAATTCAGTGGTCGAAAGATGAATTTCCTCCTCACCTTTAAAGGCCGTGTGGTTGATGGGGTCGATGCGCAAGGGTGAGCGGGTATTTGCTGGAGCGGTGGGGATGTGGGCCGGTTTTTCTGTCTGCGTCAGCCGGTACATTGCTTCCACCAGCAGGCTGGCGGTCACCAAATGATGTATCTGGCTCGCTGTTTCCGCGCGGGTCCATTCACCGTTGGGAAGCGGTTCCAACCATGACTGTAAATTGAGGTGGTAAAGCACCAGCAGGTAGGGCAAAGGATCTTCTTCTGCGGCTTTGCTTGCCAACCGTCGTATGGTCTGGATCAGCGAGATGGTTTTCCGATATTCCGGTTCGATGTCATCCATTGAACGGTGATCATCCAGACGCTTCAGGGAGAACAGGTATCGCTCAGCATCCAACAAGGTGGGGAGGTTGACGGTTTCGAATGCATGTGCACGTAGATTGTTTTCCAGAACCGCAAAGAGATGTTGGGCAGGGAACACGCCTGAGCCGCTGTTTTCACTTATCCAGGGTGTATCGCTGCTGCCAACCAGTAGTGTTGATATATCCAGACCGCCGGCAAATGAGATCCATGGACATGAAAGTCCCTCGAAGAAATCCGCCCGTTTGGAGAAGGGATGAGGAAAAACCCAGACGCGGGCGCCTGGAAATTGGATTCTCAATCCTTCGGCGCTCAGACTCATTTCTGCCAGGTGATAACGGCGCGCAGAATGGATCGTTTTTGCCGCATGTGCAATCAAATCTTCATCCGGTGGCAGAGGATATACCTTCCCGTATCCAGAACGCAGGGAATCGGCCGGGTTTTCTACAGGGGGAAACGTGAACTCAGCGAAGAGTGTTTCCAACGATTGGCGCAGCGACCTTTCGGGACGTTCACGGAATGTGTCTCCCAGCGGCTGGAAAGGGGAAGCGCCGATGTTTTCGGGTCGCCAGACACTCGCGCTGAAATGGCAGGTGGCGGTGCGGGCGATTGGGGAACCCAACGGAGGGGCGAGGGGGGCGTCTTTATGGAGACCGCAGATGACAATACAGGGGGTTTCCTGATTGCCATTCAGGGCAGCGGCTTCAATCGCGAGTGTATGGCTTTTGAACCACAGCACACGTCCAAAAGTGACCTGGTCACTGGTGGTGAACAAGGTTCGAAAGAGGTCTTCCAATTCCTCCTGCCGGTTTACAATTTCCTTGACTGGACAGGAAGGATCGAGCCACTGCGCGAGCAAGGAGAAGGTCAATGATTGGTGATGAGACCAGCGAAAGCAGATCTGGCGGTTGCGAGCGGGCAGCGCTGCCAATGCTTTCTCAATAGCCCGGATCATTGCTTCGGGACCTTCTTTTTTGGAAATATAATCGATCGCTGCGGCAACTCCATTGACATCCGGGCGCATGGCTTCACGAGTGGTATTGTATTCGGGGATATCGGTGAAGATTATTT
>JBDKTF010000589.1:0-3183 GCA_039680295.1 Anaerolineaceae bacterium | reverse complement strand
ATTTTGTTTAACAAATAAACGTCGCAAGAATCCCTTCAAGATGCCGTCTCCTTAAGAGTTGCTCTTACCCCACTTCAAAATAGGTTTTCAGCGCATTGATTCTTGCTTGTTCGGGCATCATGCAATCAACGCGTAAAGTTTGTGGTCTGTCGAACCGATGTACAACACATCATTATACACCACCGGCGAACCGGTAATGGGACCATCCGTTATAAATTTCCAACGCAGTCGCCCGGTCCGGTATTCCAGACAGTACACACTGCCGTCCACCGATCCGCAGTAGAGCGCATCCTTATGAATGATCGGCGAGCCGTTCACCTGATGATCCGTCTTGAACTTCCAGACTTCTTTGGCGTTTCCCGCATCCAGACAGTAGATATACCCATCCGCAGCGCCAGTGAACACAAGATTTTCTGTGACCACTGGCGACGAAATTGAGCCTTTCCCCAATCTGAATCGCCATACCACCCATCCTGATCGGGAATCCAACGCATAGAAAGATGAATCAACCGATCCAACGTAAATGATCCCGTTCGCGTAGGCTGGTGAAGACGTGACCGCCCGTTTGGCTTTAAAGCGCCATTTGATTTCGCCTTGAAAATTCATGCAAAATACTTCACCGCTTTCACAGCCAACGTAAATAAGATCATTTGCCACGCACGCCGTTGACCGAACTGCTCCGGTGACTTCCGTTCGCCAGACACGCCGTCCCGTCGTCTGGTTCACCACATGGAAATAATTATCGTCTGCGCCGATGAGGATATGCCCCTCAGCCAGACGCGGCGAACACCGAATGGGTCCATCGGTATAATAGGTCCAATTAACCTTACCCGAGCGCATATTTACCGAATGTAACCGTGAATCTTCAGAGCCAATGAAGGCATAACCCTGATCCACCAACGGCTGTCCAACAATTCCACCGTCAGTCGGGTATTTCCAACCGAAATCTCCGTTGGAAGCATTCAAAGCATAAAGATTATGGTCGTAAGAACCAACCAGCAGGACGCCATTCTCAACGGTGGGTGTTCCGCGGATTTCATCCTCTGTTTCGAATGTCCAAAGCGGTTTAATCCCTTCTGTTGCGGTCTTGACGGTGGGAATGGATAAACGCGCCAATGCGCCCGTTTTGCGCGCTGTTGCCGTTAATGCGTCTTTCATGGCTTGCGCCGTTGGGTATCGATCCGCTGGATTATATTGCAAGGCGGTATTGACAATGATCTCCATCTCAATCGAAACGGATGGATTCAATTTGCGGATCTGGCGTTCTCCAAACGAGAAGGGTGGCTCCAATCTCGGATCGCGGCGGGTGAGCAAGTGATGAAGCGTTGCGCCCAATGCATACACATCCGCCTGAGGGGTTGCTTCACCGCGATATTGTTCCGGAGGGGAATATCCCTCGGTGCCAATCATCGTCCCTTTTTGCCCGACCCGAAATACTTTTGCGATTCCAAAATCAACCAGCACGATATGGTTATTGGGCGTCACCATGACGTTGGAGGGCTTCATGTCCCGAAAGATGATCGGCTCGGGCTTATGATTGTGCAAATATTCCAGCACATCGCACAGTTCAATACCCCATGAAATGATCTGATCCTCAGAGAAGCCCTCTTTGTGTTCAGCCATTAAGGCTTCCATATCCTTACCGGGTACGTACTCGATGACCAGATATGACCGTTCATCATACGTAAAATAATCGAATATACGCGGGATGGAGGGATGATTCAGCGTGACCAAAATATTGGCTTCGCGTTCGAAGTTTTGCACAATGGTCTGTCGAACCAATGGATCGCGCGCCTGGTTGATCATCTCTTTGACGGCGACCAGTTTTACCGCGTTGGGGAAATGCAAATCCCGCGCGCGATAGACCGACCCCATCCCCCCCACGCCGATGACTTCTTGAATTAAATAGCGATCGACCAGGGTAGCCCCTGGCTGCAATTGACTTTCTGGTCCCTGCCCTGAGTGAAAATTTTGGGTTATGTGCTGTGTATCCAGATGACTCCTCCAATAAGCGCCGGGAAGGATACAAAACAATCCCTGAAATTATATGCGCCGATAAAAATATATGCAACTGTTTTAGCAATGGAAAATATTGGCAATCCCTTGACAATCATTTCTTCACCCTGTAAACTAACTTTGTATTTTCATAGAAAGGAGGCATACAAAAATTTATGACTGTCTTTTTCTCCACCAGGGTTGAATCTTGTGTGCCTCTGGGTGTTCACGATTAGGCGATATTGAAACCGATTCGCTGAACCGCAGGCGCACGCGTTGCCTGCGGTTTTTTCTACCGCAGGATTGCTCTTGCGGTTTTTTGTTTTTGAAAGAATTGACAAAATGACAATCGAACCTTACGACGATGATTACGAAGATCAAAACAATCGTGCCATACATGTTCGCAAAATCCCTTCCGAACGTTCGCTCAATAAAGCGAAAAAACCAGGAAAATCAACCCAACGTCAGGAGAATCACACAGCGTCTGAAGAACTTCCGCAGTTTAGCTACCACGCATCTAGACACGAAGCTTCCTGGTTGTACGAATCGCTGGGAGATTTTCTTGAAAATCAATGGATCGCCGACGTTCTCTCCATGATCAAAGGAGGGAAAGAGGCTGCGGTCTATCGCTGCGTTCCAGATCCTCACATGCACGTAGAAGCTTTGGCTGCCAAAGTATACCGTCCACGTCTGTTCCGTAGTCTGAAGAATGACCATGTTTACCGCCAAGGACGGTCCAATCTGGATTCCAATGGGCATCTGATTAAGGATGACGGTATGCTCCATGCCATTGCAAAAAAGACAGAATATGGTCGCGAACTGATGCATTCTTCTTGGATCGAGTATGAATACCAGAATATGCTCCTGTTAAAAGCCGCCGGCGCCGATGTGCCTCAAGTCTACGCTCGTGGAAAAAACGCCATGCTGATGGATTTCATCGGATATGCCGGGCAGCCCGCTCCATTGCTCAATGACGTCCAGCTTGAACGGAACGAAGCCAACCTGCTTTTTGAACGCGTTCTGCGTAACATTCAGATCATGCTGGAAAACAATCGCGTCCATGCAGATCTATCCGCTTACAACATCCTCTACTGCGACGCCGGGATTACCCTCATCGACTTTCCGCAAACGATTGATCCGCGCGAGAACCATAATGCTGCATGGATCTTTGCCAGAGATGTCCGTCGA
>JBDKTF010000483.1:0-1888 GCA_039680295.1 Anaerolineaceae bacterium | reverse complement strand
GAGATGTGGAATGCCTGCCATTTTCCAAATGCGGCGGCGCTTGATCCCCATTTTCTGGATGAAAATAACACTTCTGATCGATGCGCCTGGGATCGCGAGAACAGGTTATAACACCCGGGAACCAATTCCAGCCATCTGGCGTCTATTGGGCAATCGACAATTCGAGAGGAGATTACCGAATGAAAAACAAGACCTTAATTGTAGCCAGTTTGATCCTGGTGCTTGCGCTGGCAGCTTGCTCACCAGGTCTGGGAACCATTGCATACAGTACGAATTCGAAAACCGATCTGGGTGAGAGTCCTGTCGCGAACAGTGTTCCCTCTCAGTCTGATCAGACTGCCGAATCGAACGTGCGCACGATCCATGTGACCGGTAGCGGAAGTGTAACCATCGTCCCGGATATCGCTTACATCAATATCGGTGTGCATACTGAAGATGCCAATGTATCGAGCGCCATCAACTCAAATAATGAAACCGTTCAGAAGGTCAAAAACGCGCTGATGGAATCCGGTGTTGCCGAAGTCGATATCCAAACGACCAACTTCAGCGTCTACGCCAATCAGACCTACAGCCCGACTGGTGAAGCTTCCACCCGCAATTATGCTGTGGACAATACCCTGTCGGTGAAGGTTCGCGACCTCCAGAAACTGGGATCTCTACTGGGCGATGCGACGAATGCCGGTGCGAATAATATCTATGGCATCACCTTTGATGTAGCTGACCGGACTCAGGCACTCGAAAATGCGCGTAAACTGGCATTGGATAATGCCCGCCAGCAAGCCACCAATATGGCAGCGGATATGAATGTCACCCTGGGTGATGTTCAGAGCGCAGTGGTAAATTTGAACAATTACACCCCCTATTACGGAATAGGCGGTGGCGCCGCTGAAACCGCAGCATCAAATGTACCGATCTCTGCGGGTCAACTGGTCCTCACTGTAACCGTGGATATGTCCTTCCAGATCCAGTAACCCTATCCATTCTGCAAAAGGGAATTTATAGGCGCCCGCCGGTCAATACCGGCGGGCGCTTTGCTTCCACTGCATCTTCAAAAAACCTTGCTAATCAATCACTTCCAGATAAATACGTTTGTTGATTTTTCCCTTGCTCTTATAATCCACCACACGAACACCCCCAACCTCGCTTGTATTGTGGACATGCGTACCGCCATCTGCCTGCAAGTCCAATCCTTCGATCCGTACCACGCGCACCTGCTGAATCCCTTCCGGCAGCAGGTTGATCTTGGTTCGAATCAGATCAGGAATTTTAAATGCTTCCTCCCGATCAAGAATTGCAACGCTGATTGGACGCGCCTGGGCAATTTCCTTGTTGACTGCCGCTTCGATCACCGCAACAAATTCCTTTTGCAGGGATTCAAATTCAAAATCCATCCGCCCCTTCAAAGGTTCCATATCGCCGCCTGTTACCAATGCCCCATAATCACGAAAAACAACACCGCAGAGAATATGCATGGCGGTGTGAGTTCGCATCAGGCGGTAACGGCGCTCCCAATCAATTTCACCCTGAATTTCAGTCCCCTCGTCAGGAAGCGTTGCATCTCCACTCAGAAAATGCACTGCCTCCCCGCCAATTTTCTTTACCCCGGTGACATCGAAACGAGTTCCTCCGGCTGTGATCCATCCCAAATCATTCGGTTGTCCGCCGCCGCCCGGGTAAAACGCAGTTTGATCCAGAATAATGCTCCGGGCTTGCGAATCTACAACTTTCACTCGCGCCTGGAATGTCTTCAAATAGCAGTCTGTTTGATACAAAAATAGAGTCATCCTGCTCCTCCTTCCACTTCAGCCGATTGCGTCTCAACTTCCATTGGTTCCATCACTTTCCACCAGGGTTTTTCCGCTTCGACCACTTTTCCTTCCAGAGCTTC
>JBDKTF010000143.1:0-2306 GCA_039680295.1 Anaerolineaceae bacterium | reverse complement strand
TGCCGGGCTGGGTCAAAGCCATGCGCCCGGTGGAAGCGGCTGTTCCCCAGCCCCCGGTGGAAAATGCGGAAACGGAGCAGGTGGAAAAATCGGGTCCGCTGGCGGGTCTGGCTGGCGTGCTGCCGGGCGGCGGGGCGCTGCCGTATACCAAACCACCCCTGTATTCGATGAAACTCCAGGTGACCGAAGCGCAGCAGATGCGCGCAGCGCTGCTCGATGATGTGCTGGCTGGAGAAGGTCAACCTGTACCGGCTCCTGCCGAAAAGAAATCGACTTCCAGCCTGCTGCTGCGCGGTCTGGTGGCGCTGGTGCTCCTGGTGGCGGCGTTGATTCCGCTTCTCCTGGGATCATCCTTCATGCCGATCCCTGAAAGCCTCACCCCCGAGGCGGCGCAGGTCTTCAATACCATCGAAACCCTGCCCGCAGACAGCACCGTGCTGCTGGTGGCAGATTACACCCCCTCGCTGGCAGGGGAGATGGACGCCGCAGCGGCGACGGTGGTGGAACATTTGATGAATAAAGGCGCAAACATCGCCATCTTCTCCACGGTACCGCTCGGACCCGTCATGGGCGAAAATCTGATCACCTCGGCGCTGCGCGGTCTGGTGGACGAACAGAATCCTTACGTCAACCGCAGCAAGGTGTTCAACCTGGGATTTTTACCCGGCGGAGCGGCGGCGCTGCAACAGTTTGCCGCTTCTCCAGCAGCCGCGCTGACGCACGGGTTGGACAGCACCAATCCGTGGACACAGCCGGCGCTGCAGAAGGTTAAGACGCTGGCGGATTTCGATCAGGTGATTCTGGTGACGGATGATCCTGACCTGGCGCGCGCCTGGGTGGAACAGACCGGTTCCGTCTTGAAAGACAAACCCCTGGCGGTTGTCGCCAGCGCGCAGGCTGCGCCATTGATCTCTCCGTATGTCGATGCCGGGCAGGTTCGCGGCATGGTGGCGGGGATGGCTGGCGGCGCGGCGTACGAACAGGTGACCCAACGACCGCTGCACAGCGGCATGTGGGATTCTTATCAGGCGGTGCTGGTAACGGCACTGGTGTTGATTTTGCTGGGAGCGTTGGTGAACGGGCTGCGCTCGTTGCTGAATCGCCGCAAACCCAACCGGGAGGCGACACGATGACCATTCTGGACCTGATTCTCACCTTTTTGGGCTTTGTGCTGACCTTGATGGTGTTCAGCTACCTGCTGGGCGACAATCCGCTCTTCCGTTTTGCCACTTCGCTCTTTGTGGGCGGCGCGGCGGGTTATCTGGCGGTGGTGGTGCTCACGCAGGTGCTTCTGCCGCGGCTGGTGGTTCCGCTGGCGATGGGCAGCATGACCGAGCGTCTGCTGGCGCTGGTTCCGCTGGTGCTCTGCCTGCTGCTGCTGGCAAAACTCATTCCGGGTCTCAGCCGGGTGGGATCGCTGCCCATGGGGTATCTGGTGGGCGTCGGTGCGGCGGTGGCAATTGGCGGCGCTGTGACCGGAACGCTTTTCCCGCAGGTGACGGGCACGATCAATCAATTCGATCTGACAGCAAGCGCCAATCCCGCCGGGAGACTCGCGGACGCGCTGATCGTTCTGGTGGGTGCGGTCTGCACGCTGTTGTATTTCACCTTCAGCGCGAAGGCGAAAGATAAAGACACCAACCAGCCTGCGAAACGCAGTGTTTTGGTGGCGATTCCGGCGCAAATCGGGCAGGTTTTCATCGCGATCACGCTGGGCGCGCTGTTCGCAGGCATTTATACCGCATCTTTAACCGCGCTGGTGGAACGGGTCAACTCGCTCTATCAGACGGTGATGACTTTATTTTTCTAGCAGGTAGCCATGACCACTTCTCTGGTTGATGCAGAATCATTACTGGCGCTGGACATTGGTGTGGCGACCACACGCGCATCCTTGTTCGATGTGGCAGATGGGCGCTACCGGTTTATCGCTCAGGGGCAGGCGCCCACTACCGCAGGCGCGCCGTTCAAGGACCTGTTGGAGGGCATTCGTCTGGCAGTGGAACGGCTGGAAGAAGTGACTGGGCGAACCCTCAACGGTACCGATGACCGCTTACTGGTGCCCAGCCTGACGGACGGATCGGGGGTGGACCGCGTGGTGGCAACGCTCTCGGTGGGAGATGCGTTGAGCACCGTTGTGGTGGGTCTGCTGGACGATGTTTCGCTGGAAAGCGCGCACCGCCTGGTCAACACCAGTTACACGCGTCTTGCGGAAAGCATTGGTTTGAACGACCGCCGCAAAATGGAAGCCCAGGTGGATGCCATTTTACAGGCGTCACCGCAGGTGATTGTGGTGGCGGGCGGCACAG
>JBDKTF010000336.1:0-2743 GCA_039680295.1 Anaerolineaceae bacterium | reverse complement strand
CCCATCTGCGCAGGGCAGGGTTACGCAGCGCGCAGAGGGACGATATTGGTGCACAGTCAGACAGCCCGCTTCGGCAGAAAATAGATAGCGATCCAGGTCCGCCCAGGTGCGCGAGAGATTGGACGGGCAGCAGGGAACGGCGTACCAGGGTTTGCGGGTGATCCCTTCGCGGCAGGCGAGCGGGTTGTTGTAGAGGTAGGTCGCCCCGTCTGTGCCCATGCCCACCGCGGCGGCGTTATAAAGTTGCCACTCGAACAGATCGCTGTAACGCGCTTCGCCAGTGAGCTGTGCCATCTGCCAGTTCCAGAACATGCTGCCGAGCGCGGCGCAGGTTTCATTGTAGGCGGTCTCGGGGTCCAGTTCATCATCCCTGCCGAAACTTTCCAGCACGGGCAGCGAGCCGATCCCACCGGTGACGTACATGCGGCGGGTCACCATGCGCTCCCAGGCTGCCTCGAGCGCGGGGAGCAGACTGCGGTCTCCGCTGATGCGCGCCAGCATGGCTGCCGCCGTTTCGAGGTAGGCGAAGCGCACACAGTGCCCTTCCGGCGTCATCTGCTGGCGCACGGGAACATGCTGCTGAAAATACTTGCCGCTCAGCGTGTTGACGTAGTAGCGCAGCAGAATGTGATCCGGTTTTTTGGACGCGTTGCCCGGCGGGAGTATATACGGCTTGAAAGCGGGATGCGCCTGCATGTATGTCTGCTTTTGCCGCGAGACATGCTTCTGGCGCTGGTCCGCGTCGCGCGCCTGTTTGAACAGCAGAAATGGGAACAACCGACTGCGCCCGCGGCGCTCGATCAACCGGCGCGCCGTCTCCTGATAAGCCGTATCCCCGGGCGTCACCTGATGCAGGCGCAGCAGCGCGATTTCGATTTCCTCGTGTCCGGAAGTCCAATCGGCGCCCCGGTTGAAAAAATCCGCCACAATGCGGTCGGCGGTGCGGCGCGCAATTCCCAGCAGGTCGGTCTGCCCGCTGACTTCGTACCGCGACACACCCGCTTCGATGAGGTGCCCGAGGCAGTACAGCTCGTGCTCGATCATCAGGTTCTGCCAGCGCCCGCCGGGGAAATGGATCTGATTGTAGGTAAAGAGGTACCCATCCGGCGCCTGAGCCCGCCCCAATAATTCGATGAAGTCGTCCACCAACTTCGTCAGGCGGGGATCGGGGTTTCCGGCGTCGATACGCGCCGCCGCTTCCAGCCATTTGTAGGCATCGGAATCGGCAAAGAACCAGCCCTCGCGAAAGCCCTCTGCGTCACCGGCGGCGATGCGAAAATTGCTGATGCAGCCCGATGCCTCGAGCTGCTCCCACTGGTGAAAAATCGCCCGCCGCGCATTGACTTCCAGCCGGGTGGACCAGAAATCAGGCAGGTTTGACAATTTCTTCATGGCGTTTTGCAGAAGGCAGGAAGGTGAGCGGGATCAACGCCAGCAGCGAGATCACCGACCCCACCTGGAAGATAATCGGCACCGGAACAAAACCCGCCTGCCCATTGAGCGTGGTGGGAATGCCGAAGTTCTGGATCAGACTCGATCCGATCCACGGACCGACCACCATGGGAATGGCGATCCAGAAGATCATGCGAATGCCCAGAAATTTGCCGCGGTTCTGCTCGGGCAGCAGATCCTTGAGCCAGGCGACCGAAGCCACCGAAACCGCCACAGCAAACGCCTGCCAGAGGAAGCCGGTCAGCGCCAGCAGCGGCAGCGTCTTGACCAGCGAAAGCAGGAACCCTCCCGCGCAGCTCACAACCAGCGCAATGGTCAGCATTAAACGCTTGTTCCAGCGGTCAGCCAGCATGCCAAAGGGAATGGCGACCAGCGCGCTGCCCACCATCACCGCCCCGCCGATGATGCTGTATTCCGACTTGGTCACACCCACGTAATTGTTCAGATACTGGATGAGATAAGGGAAGGAAACCTGCATCCCGATGCTGGTGATCATGATGAAAATCAGCAGAATAAAGAGTTCACGGTTCTGCCGCAGCGTGTCCAGGTTGAACAGTGAAGCGAATTCCTGCCAGAAGGAGGGACGGTGCGCGTCGTTTTCGGGCAGGGGTGCATCCTGCAGCAGGCTGCCCGCCACCAGACCGACCACGATCACGATCCCACCCAGAACGTAAAAGAAGGTGAAATAACCCACGCTGTCGATCACCATGCCGGCGACAACCATCGCCACAATCTGGGCGATGAACACGCTCAGGTTGAGCGCACCTTCCACCTTGCCGCGCTGATCGCTGGGGGCGATATCCGCCGTCCAGGCGTTGAACGCCGCGTCATTGGCGGTGGAGCCGAAGAAGGTCATGATCGAATCGGCGATCACCACCATGATCACCGCCAGACTGCTGGTCTTGATGTACGCTGTGGTGGGAAACACCACCGTGGACACGCCCCAGAGGATATAACCGATCAGAATAAACGGGCGGCGACGACCCCAGCGCGACCGGGTGCGGTCGCTGAGCGTGCCCATCAGCAGCGTGGTGAGGGTTGCGGTGATGGCGCTGGCAGCCACCATCCACGCCACCGGGCGCGGGTCGGGGGTGATGGTATCGTAGACGAAGGTGTTGAACCACGAATTTTCCACTGCCCAGGCGAGCTGTCCGGTGACGGCGAGGGCAATCATCACGAACCAGGCGCGCGGGGGTATACGGCGAGAGGGGGTTGGGGGCATGGGGTACGCTCACTTGTGAGAGGAATCGGTTGTTGCGGGTAGGGCTGGAAAGAATCTTACATCAGATTG
>JBDKTF010000410.1:0-2930 GCA_039680295.1 Anaerolineaceae bacterium | reverse complement strand
TCGTCCAGACCCTGGCAGGTGCCTTTTTCCATCACCAGGTCTACGATCGCCTGTTGAGCGTCGGCGTCCAGACCGGCGGCGGTGAGCGCCTTTTCAAACAGCGGAGAGGCGTAGGCGAGCTGCAGATCCGTACCGTTGTCGTTGACGTGGCGGATGTATGCCAGCGCGAAGACCGGCTCGCAGCCGTAGCCTTCGCAGCCCGCGACGGTGGCGATAGTGCCGGTGGGGGCGATGGTGGTCTGTGCGGCGTTGCGAATGCCGTGGGCGCGCAGTCCGGCGGTGATGTCGTTCCAGTTCACGGCGGGGCGTCCCCAGTCTTCACTCGCGGGGACAATGGGCGTGGGCGGTTGCCAGAGGAGCTGCTGAGGATCGTAAATGCTGCCGTGGATGGCGGGGAAGGGTCCGCGCTCTTTCGCCAGTTCAATGCTGGTGTGCATGGAATGGAAGCGCACAAATTCCATGACCTGCGAGGCGAAATCGAGGCTGAGATCCGAACCGTAGCGCACGCCCACGTGGAACATCAAATCCGCCAGACCCATGATGCCCAGCCCGATACGGCGGGCGCGGTGGGCGGCTTCCTTCAACTGCGGCACGGCGGGGACGTAAGCGTTGGCGTCGATGACGTCATCCAGGAAGCGGGTGGTGAGCTCCACGCTTTCGCGCAGGCTGTCCCAATCCACTTTACTGTCTTCGCCGAAATGCTCCGCCAGGTTAACGGAAGCCAGACAGCAGTTCTCGTAGGGTCCCAGCCACTGTTCGCCGCAGGGATTGGTGGCTTCGAGGGCGTAGAGGTGCGGCACCGGGTTGAAGCGGTTGGCGGCGTCGAGGAAGAGCACGCCGGGCTCGCCGTTGTGGTGCGCCTGCTGAACGATCTGGTCGAACAGATCGCGGGCGCGCACGGTTTTGTAGACCTTGATGGGAATACCCGCGGCTTCCGCCTGGTCGATGGTGCCGTGGAAGTCGTGATAGGCGGGCGATTTCACATCCGGGAAGCGCAGATCCCACATCTCGTCGTTCTGCACGGCTTGCATGAAAGCATCGGTGATGCCCACCGAGATGTTGAAATTGGTGATGGAGTTCTCGTCCGTCTTGCAGTGAATGAATTCCTCGATATCCGGATGGTCCACGCGCAATACCGCCATGTTGGCGCCGCGGCGGGTGCCGCCCTGCGCCACTTCGCCGAAAGCGTGGTCATAGACGCGCAAAAAGCCGATGGGTCCGGTCGCCTGTCCGGCGGAGGATTTGACGAGGGTGCCTTCGGGACGCAGGCGCGAGAAGGAGAAGCCGTTGCCGCCGCCGGTCTGCTGGATGAGGGCGGCGTCGCGCAGCGACTGGAAGATGCCGGCGGAATCGCGCCCCATGTCATCGGCGATGGGGAGGACAAAGCAGGCGGCGAGCTGTCCGAGGGGGGTGCCGGCGCCGGTGAAGGTGGGCGAGTTGGGGAAGAAACGCTTGCCGGTGAGCAGGCGGTAATAGGCGACGGCGGTGAGCATAACGTTGCCGCCGTAGGCTTCTTCCACCTTGGCGACGTGATACGCCACGCGCCAGAACATCTCTTCGACGGTCTCGGCGGGTTTGCCGTCATCACCGCGGCGGACGTAGCGGCGCAGCAGCACCTGGCGGGCGTTCTCGGTCAATTGAATCGGGGGCAAGCCCTCAGGCATGGGAGGCGTGGGCAGCATCCCTTTGGGGGAGGGAGTATTTGACATGGTCATTCCTCAGTTTTAGATTAGGCTTCCAGTAAACGGTCGATCTCGTCTCGAATGGAATGCAGGTCGTTCATGTGAAGATAAACAATGGCGTATCGAATGTAGGCGATATGGTCGAGTTCCTTCAGCCCTGCGATCACCATATCGCCGATCATGCGGGAGGGAACCTCGGGGCGTCCCACCTTCTGGAGCGCGGTTTCGATATTGCTCACCAGGTGTTCGATGCCAGCGGCGGTCACCGGGCGTTTGGCGCAGGAAATGCGGATGCCACGCAGCAGCTTTTCGCGGTCAAATTCTTCGCGGGTACCGTCGGATTTGACGATCAGCGGGAGTTCAAGGATGGCGCGTTCATAGGTGCTGAAACGCTGCTTGCAGTTCAGGCATTCGCGGCGGCGGCGAATGCCGCCACGAGCGTCCTGTCCGGTGTCCAGAACCTTGGTATCCTCATTTTGACAGTAGGGACAACGCATATTCGCTCCAAAATGAAAAGAATAAGAATAACCCCCATATATGGTGTTTTGTAATCGATCGGTGCCGTATATACAGGTGGTTGCATTGTAGCACGGCAGAAGAGTCTATGCAAGAGAAAGGGGGGAGGATTTCCTTAAAATTTTGGGTGCAGAAGGGCTTTAAGATAGATACAAATGTTCTAGATTCGTGGCGAGAATCACCACCAGATGTGGGTGAAAAATGGGCGGGAGAGACCAGATAGACCATAAACGGAAGGGGAATGTTAAAAACGCTGCCGGGGGCAGGTGAGGATTTATCAGATTCGTTAAGGAAACCGGTGGGTAGGGGTAGGGCAGCGGGGCGAGGGTATGGGCGCTGATAGGGGCGCGGCAAGAGGGCTGTGAAGGATGGACGAGGTTGCCTCTGCCGCGCCCTTACGAAGCAGGGAGGGGAGTGGTTAATCAGCAAGGCGAGGGGGCTTTGCCCCTCGCCTTGCTAAATCCACACCCGTCACTGGTGGCGCATGAGGGTGGGTATGGGCGCGGCAGCAGGCAGGGGCGCGGCAAAAAGGATCACAAAGGACGAACGGGTGTGATTCCGCCGCGCCCGTACGGTGGAGCGCCCGTACGAAAGAGCGCCCGTACGAGGATGGGCAGGGCGGCGGCAGCGGGTAGCGGGTAGGGGCGCGGCAAGAGGAGACGTGAACGATGAAGGTGTAGGGGCGCGGCAAAAAGGATCACAAAGGACGAACGGGTGTGATTCCGCCGCGCC
>JBDKTF010000091.1:0-1946 GCA_039680295.1 Anaerolineaceae bacterium | reverse complement strand
TGCCTTTATATTTGAACACCGAAGCCTCACTGCCATTGGTGCGGGCATTGATCGATGGCGGGATGAGCCAGGGTGCGGCGCTGGCATTCCTGATCACCGGCGCAGGCACATCCATTGGCGCGATTACCGGCGCATTGACCATTGCCCGCTGGCGTGTGATCGCCCTGGTCGTTGGTGTGCTGTGGGTGGGTGCCGTGGCGTTGGGCTATCTGTATAATCTGGCTCTGATAATGGGATTGATCTGAACCGCTGAGGTGGGGCATGGCGTTGGATTCAGATGAAGATGTCTGCATGCCATTGGGTGTAGGGTGAGCTTTAGCGCACCGTTCCCATGTCATTCTTTATAGGGGTCGGGCTTGTCCTGACCCCGTTTTCTTTGAAAGAATCTACCCTTAAAAACGATTGCATTCCAATTAAATCAAAATATAATCGACAAGGATTAATACTTTTTCAAGGGGATGTATGCATGTCCTTGAAGAAAGAACCAGAAAGTAGACGAATATTTGCCATTGGAGAAAAGACGCCAATCAGGTCCATTCAACCCACCTCAAGGAGTGTGGAATGAAAAAATTGACCCACTGGGTTTCCTGCATCTTTATGATCAGCATCGTTGCATCACTTGCGGTGTACGATCCACAGATGACGCCTGCGCATGCTCAAGCCGGGATCATGGCGCCTCCCTATTATGCCTACCTCCCGATGATCTTCAAACCCTGCATTGCCCTGACTGCGCCTCACATCAACAATCTGACCATCCCGTATTCCACCGTCACGGGTTATTACGTTGCAGTGTGGAACCCGGTTGATGGGGCGGAACAATATCAGGTTGGGTTGACTAAAGACGATCTGACGACCGAACACAATACGCAGAACACATATTTTCCTGTGTTTGAAAGCGGGGTCTACGAATTAAAGGTGCGGGCAGGTTGTGGAAGCACCTGGGGACCGTGGTCGGAGAAAACGCTGTATTTCACCTTGGCAGCCACGTCGCCATACACCAGTGCGCCTCCGTTGGTATTTCCAGCGGACCAGGCGGTCATCCATACCGCATTCCCCGTTTTTAAGTGGGCCTTTACAACTACCGAAGGCGGTTTGGGATTAGATCCGTGGTCAGACACCTTTGAGCTTCAGGTGGATGACAATGCCGATTTTTCCTCGCCCCTATATGCCGAGAATGTAGGCAAAGTTCTTCAGAAACAATACAAATCAACGCGCTGGATTTTTAATAACTCAACAGAAATCTACGATCTTCAACTTAAACCCAATATCCCGTATCATTGGCGCGTGCGTGAAATCTCCGGTTCGCTCCGCCCGGGGATGAGCGATTGGGCGAGTGCTGCTTTTACCATCGCCGAACCGTATGATGATTGCCGCAGCATGCCCTCTGGAGATCAGACTTTTTTGATACAAATGGGGGGACAGGACCCTGGTACACCGGTATTCAACAAGGTCAGATTTAATCCAACGGATCCAATCATTGGAACGCAGCAAACAACCACGACATTGGAAGTTGCTATCAAGCAGCCCGGCGATCAGCCCATCCAATCGGTCACAATTTATACGGTTTACGATTCGGGACTGACGACGAGCCATCCTGCTGCGTTGGTATCGGGAACGACACTGAGCGGGAATTGGGAAGCCACTTATACTATTCCGGAGAGTTATTGTTATATCTACGTCGTTCGCGCCGTCGCGACGAATGCATTGGGAACAGCAGAACTGAATGTGATGAATCGGTAAATGAAAGCCGGTTTATTGCAAGCAGGCAGGTGCGGTCGCCGCAATGTGGTGACTGCACCTGCTGGACTGCCATTCACTTTCCTGCAATTATTTTTTGGTAGGGTGTGTTTTAGCGCACCACTCTCATGTCATTCATCGACGGCGTCGGGCTTGTTCCGCCCCCCTTTTCATTTGCGAAATTCGTAGATCATGCTTTCATTCCTCCG
>JBDKTF010000370.1:0-4415 GCA_039680295.1 Anaerolineaceae bacterium | reverse complement strand
TGAGGGGAAACCTCTATGACCCACACCATCGTCGATCGTTGTCGTGGTTGCGGGCTGTGCAAAAAAACCTGTCCGGCGGACGCCATTCGTGGGGAATTGCGCCAGGCGCATTGGATCATCCCTGAATTGTGCATTGATTGCGGCGCCTGCGGACGGGTTTGCGCGTTTTCAGCGGTGGAAAAACATATCAACGGAACCGTTCAGCAGGCGGTTCATGTCAAATCGATTTACTGGCAGCGCCCGGAATGGAATCGAAAAGCCTGCGTGGGCTGCAATATTTGCGCTCAAACCTGTCCAACAGGCGTCATCCGCGCTGAAAAGCGTAACGGCAGGGTGGGTCAGACGCGATATCCCTATCTTGCAGATCCCCAGGGCTGTCTGGGCTGCGCCATCTGCGCCGATCACTGCCCCCTCAGCGCCATCCACATGGTTTCCCGATGATCTCCATCTGAATACAAACACCCCCGGGTATCGTCAACCGGGGGTGCCCCATTTTCTTCTGACTTTTGCCGGACTAGCCCACTTTCGTTCCGCATTCTGGACAGAATTTTGCACCCTTCACCGGCGTGCCGCACTTGGGGCAGTTTTCGGGAGGCAATTCCATTTTCGTGCCGCAATTCGGGCAGAACTTGGCGCCCTGCGTTTCGGTGCCGCAGTTTGGACAGCGTGTGGAAGACGGCTGCACCATCGGCGTGCCGCATTCCGGGCAGAATTTTGTTCCCGCGGCAGCCAGCGTTCCGTCATTGGGGCAGCGCGCCATTTGTGTACTGCTTGTTGGGCGGCTTTGCTCACCACTTCGCCCAGACCAAACGCACTGGCAAAACCTTTAATGACTGCGCCTGCCTGCTCCGCCTGTGATTCCGCGATTTCCGCTCCGCGCGGGCTGTCCTCCTGACAGAATCCACTCTGTGCGTCGAAATCTGACAGGCAGACGATCCGCGAGCAGGTGGGGCATTCACGAAAATGCATCTGAACCTGATTCCAGGCGGCATCCAGTTGGGCGGGGGTCATGGTATAGGTATAGCGTGGATCTTCGCCAGTGACGTTGTCTGCCACCGTATTCCCCACCAGCGGGACCCTGCGCAGGATTCCGCCCAACGCCTGTTTTCCCAGGTCCTGCTGGACGGTCTTGATCACATCGGGCTGGCTGCGATATTCGCGCCCGCAGGTGTCGCAGTAAAACACCGCGTACGGACCCGCGCCGTCATTGCGAATGTCGTAATTCGGTTTGCGTGAAAATGATGCCATCTTTCCTCCGTCACGAGATGATTGTGGATGTGATCAGTATATCAAGTCAAACATGGATGTCAAGCGGTTTGAGTAAGGCGTTCAATGCCGATCGTGCGATCAAATTCGTACAAAAATACCTTTCTGAACACATCCGGCAATGGCACGAATGGACAGGGCGCGAATTGCTCCGCGCCCTGTGGATCGATGAAATGTTGGATCGTCGCTGATTACTTCAGACCAATGCCCACCACTGCCGCTGATCCGTCTTCAGCTTCGCCCGCCACTCTGAAGACAACCCCATAATCCGGGGTGATCACACCAGAGGTCGGCGCGCGTGAGCTCCAATAGGTCAGGCTGTCGTCGAAGTTGGGTACCGGGTTGAGCCCCATGTACCTTCTCACCTTGCCCCAATACCCCAGGAGCATGTTCGGTACCTTGTGCAGGCTGAAAGCAGCGTCATAGGTCTGAACGCGGGAACTCCAGGCGATGCTTCCAAGCCCCGCCATCGAAGGTCGGTAAAGCGTCTGCTTATGGGCATCGACAACCAGCAGGAAGCCGCCTCCCGGATGGACGCCCGTCCAGTTATCGGTGAACGTCATATCGCGGTACCACAACACCAGACCGGGGTTGTAACTGTAGTACCAGGGTTGGTCCGGATTTCCCGTGCTGCCGTAGGTATCATACTGGTATACGTTCGTTAATCCGTTGTCAAAATTGACGATGGAGGTACCACCATAAGCGGTCTCCATGGGATTGAAGTTGCGCCACTCCATCATGTAGTAATGCGTCTTGGTGCCGCTGCCGGTTTGGCGTGTCCATCCTGCTGCCGTCCACGCAGCGTCCAGGGTTTCGACGTTGTCGAAGAACACTGGCGCGCCGTCGGCGGTCACGCCAATATCATCCACGTAGAAACCTGCCAGCGACGTAGCCCAGTCCGTCATGTAGCGGAACTGCAGTTTGATCGATTTACCCGCGTAAGCCGAAAGATCGGCAGTCTTGTAGACCCATCCTCCGCTGTTCCCCGTAAATCCGGGCAAATTGGCGGCAATCGCTGGCATACCGCCTGGATCGATGACGGATGATGTGCCATCAATCGGCAGGGATGTCCAGGTGGCGCCGCCATCCGCAGAGACCTGAACGAACCCGAAGTCCCAATTCTCTTCGATGTCGTACCACGTCCAGAAGGATAGTTCTGCGGAAGTTTTGCCGGTCAGGTCAACCGTGCGCACCAGGGTCGTATCGAGCTGGTCAGCCTTCCCACCAAACCACTCGTAAACACCGCTGTGGGGAGCGTTCACGAAATACGCCTTCGGTGGCAGGTTGATCCGCACGGCATTCAGCGTGCCCTCCCCTCCCCATAGTTCCGCCTGTTCCAGGCGAATGGTCTGGGTGCCTGCCGCCAATCCATCAAGGCTGGTCACCGCCAGATTATCTCCCGCGTTAAGCCAGCCCAATGCATACCGCGCCCAGATGCTCATATTCGATGGCTGGGTCTGCGCGGGACGCCCCACCCACGAACCGCTGGACATCAGGCTCCAGAAGCCAACCGAATCTCCTGAGCCGGAATAGATGGTGTCGTATTCATCCGGCAGACCGAGATCATGTCCGAATTCGTGCGCGAACACACCCACACCGCCATCTTCAGGCATGATGGTGTAGTTGTAGATGTACATTCCATCCGGGCAGGTAGCCGTCGTTCCAACGTTGACCCAGGTGGAAGAGCTGTGCGCCCAGATGGCGTCATCGCCCTGCGCGCCGCCGCCGCCCGATTGATCCACCCCGGCATGAACAAACAGGGGATGGTCAATGATGCAGTCGCCGTTGCTGTCGTATTCTTCCCATGGAATCGCGCTGGCAGCATTGATCTTCACGACCACATCCGAAATCACATCTTTGGGTGTTCCGGGCAGCAAATTATCGTTTCCGCCAGCCGGGTTGTCATCCCCGTAGTAGGCTTCCGGATTATCCACTTTGAACCAGCCGTACGTATCGCCTTCGACCGTGTAGGTGCCGTAGGACTGCGTCAGATAGTAGTCATACATACTGCCGCGGCGTTCACCAGCATAAATGGGCACACCGTCCGGAATGGTCCATCCGCCGGGGGTAAACATCATTTCCTGGTAATGCGTTGTGCTGAAATCTGGAACCCACAGATCAAAATCATTGGTCGGCGTGGGAATTTCGTTGTGCAGCGGTCCGGCTTTTCCGGTATAGTTTTCCGCATCCCCAAATTCCACCAGAATCAGAAGAAGCTTATCGGTTCCCTCCAGTTCCTTGAATTGCGGGGTCGATGGGTCGACAGTCTGTGTGTTGCCCAATTTCTTTCCCCGCGTATCGCTCGCAGTGAGATTGAGGTATTCCTCGTTGGCATCCAACTGCTTGCGAGCCAGAGGATTGGCATATTTGTCGGCGCTCTCGCCGCCAAATTTCAACTGCAAATATGCAGTCACTGCCGCATCGCGCTCTTCTGGCGTGGAGTTTGCAGGAATCACCCCACGGCTGAGGAGCGCCGCTTCGATTTTATCCCGGTTGGCTGGTAATGCCTGGGTATCTGCGGTCACCTGCGCACGTGCAGACGGCGCCACCGCGAACGATAGGATTACCAGAATCGAGATCAGCGTGAACCACCTTGTTTTCATTTTTACCTCCAGAATTTGATTGATCGGCAAGAAAACAATTTGACTGATTGATCCGACTGAGAATATCAATGGAACCGCACCGGGTGGTTAACAAACGAACGCGAACCCACCATACAGGTCGGGTTCGCAATTGGCTCGTCAAGGGGTTCGTATCGTTGGCATCATGCGACCATTTCATGCCCTTGAGTCGTCGCTTCCTGTAAAACATCATTCAGCGCAAATATTCAGTTGTTCAGATGAATTTGATTTGTTTTCTTATTATAGAGAATTCCCCCACAGCCTTCAACCCCCCATTTTGACTCAATTTTTACCAATCAACGATTTCATTTGTAAAGATTTAAAACCCGGATATGGTGAAAAAAATACCTTTCAATAATCTTTGCTATAATGAGATCAACTTCATATTTTGCACATAAAACCGGTCTTCGGACCGCGTTGTTCACAACCAAAAGAGGGATATTCGATGATGAAAAAAATAGCATTCCTGACCCTGATTCTCGCTCTGGTTTTTCTCTCATCCTGTTCGGTTCTGAAAGGGAATCAGAC
>JBDKTF010000241.1:0-3607 GCA_039680295.1 Anaerolineaceae bacterium | reverse complement strand
CCCCCAGGCGGATCGTAACAATTAGCATATTTGGCATCCGTGCCATTGCCCTGAACACGACCGCCAAGCGTAATCACCGTACCATCAATAGATACCACTCTCTGGTTGTAGCATATCGTCAAATTTGGAACTGGATAAATGGCAGCAGTAAAACAACAAAGACAGTCCCAAAAGTGCTTTGAAAACTTTTGGGACTGTCTCTTCTATATATATGCCCTCGCGCAAAGAAGAATCGAAAAATCGGGTCATCCTTCTTTCAACGCCTTGACCAGCTCGCGGCAGAAATCGGGAATGTCTGGCACCACCCGCCCCCAGACGATATTGCCGCTGCGGAATGCGGGTTCGTCGCGCCAGGTGGCTCCGGCGTTGACCAGATCGTCCTTGATGCCCTGCGAGCCGGTGGCTTCATGCCCTTTAACGATTCCCGCGCTGATGCCCACTAGACCGGCGTGGCAGATCATGCCCACGATCTTGCCTGCGTCGTACATTTCCTTCACGATCTTTTTCACTGACGCGTAACGCCGGATCGTATCTGGCGCCCAGCCGCCCGGCACGATCACCGCATCGAAATCCGCCGGGTTCACGTCATCGAAACCCACTTCGGCTTTGGCGTCCAGGCAGTTGCCGTGCTTGCCGTAAAAAATCTTGCCCGCGGTCTCGCCCGCCACGACCACTTCAGCATATTCTTCCAACAGACGCATCCGGGGCACGTAGAATTCCAGTTCCTCAAAACCCGGTCCAAGCAAATACAGGATCTTCTTACCTTTGAGTGTCATGAGGGTTGCCTCCTTCTGAATGAAAAGGCGCGCGGGTGCGTCTGAACGTCCTCCCCGTGCCGTTGTAAACAAAGCGCGGTCATTCACAGACCGCGCTCGACCGATCAAATATTAAAGCGGATGTTCAGGATATCGCCGTCCTTGACGATGTAATCCTTGCCTTCCAGGCGCAGCTTGCCTTTGCCGCGCGCTTCGGTGTATCCGCCCAGCGACACCAGGTCTTCATACGCCACCACTTCGGCGCGAATGAAGCCCTTTTGCAGGTCGGTATGGATTTCGCCCGCCGCTTCGGGGGCGGCTGCGCCGCGCCGCACCGTCCAGGCGCGCACTTCGTCAGGTCCCACGGTGAAGAAAGATTGCAAGCCCAACAGATCGTACGACAGGCGGATCATGCGGTTCAGACTGGGCTCTTCGATGCCGTATTCCTTAAGGAACTCCAGGGCATCTTCTGATGGAAGCTGGGCAATTTCCATTTCCAGCTCGCACTGCAGTGAGACAAACAGGCTCTTCTTATGGTTGTAGGGAATTTCCGGCGGCTTCTGTCCTTCGGACGTGTTGAGCACAATCAACACAGGCTTGAGAGAGAGAAATCCGAAACCCGTGAGTATTTTTTCTTCTTCGGCGCTGATCTCCAGGTCGCGCAGGGGAATTTCCTCGCTCAGCGCCGCCTGAAAGCGGGTGAACAGCTGGTTTTCGCGCTCGATGACGGCTTTGTCGCGCCCGGCGCCTTTTTTGCGTTCTTCGGTCAGACGTTCCAGCTTGCGCTCCACGGCGATCAGATCGTTGAGCACAAACTCGCTGTCCATGGCTGTCAGATCGCGCGCCGGATCAATCGATTCTTGCGGGTGGGGGACATTCTCATTTTCAAAGCAGCGAATCACATGGATGAAGCCGTCCATCTGGGTGAGCTGATTGAGCAGTGTGCCTGAAATACCGCTGCGCCCCGCACTGCCGTCCAGACCGGCGATATCGGCGTAGGTCACTTTGGCAAAAATGGTTTTCTTGGGGTTGAACATGCCGGAGAGCTTATCAACGCGCGGGTCGGGAACATCGACCACAGCGGTGTGAACTTCAATGCGTCCCGTGGCGCCGGTCGGCTGCGTGCCGCGGGTGAGTGCGTTAAACAGGGTGGTTTTACCCGATTGTGGAAGACCAATGATACCCAGTCTCATAATGACTCTTTGGATTCCTTGACCCTTCTGAAATTATTGGATACAATGTGGTTGTTGATTGCCGGAGTGGCGGAACTGGCAGACGCGCACGACTCAAAATCGTGTTCCTTCGGGAGTGTGGGTTCAATTCCCACCTTCGGCACCATCATTATAACACGAGCCCCCAGACCTCTGGGGGCTTCGCTTTTTAAGCGCACAGATCAGTGCAGCGAATATTTTCATTTGTTTTATCTTTATTAAATAGAAATCATTCCATTTTCGGCGTGCGCGCGCACGGCATCGAGATCGTCTTCCTCCCGGCGAGAGTCCAGCCATCCGGCGGCGCCACGTCGGGAGGCAGCCCACCGGTCATCCCCCGGCGTTTCCCCTTCCAGAACACAAAAAAACACCGATTTCACCCTTGACAGGCTATATACTGATTGGTATACTCTATACCGTTCAGTATATAGAAAGGAGAGAATCATATGAGCCGCATTCCATCCCTGCCGGAACATGAAAACGCCGAACGGATCCTCGACGAAGGTTGGATTTTATTTCAACAAAAAGGGTACCGCGGGGTATCCGTGGACGAGCTTTGCAATCGCTGCGGATTGACCAAACCGACGCTGTATTATTATTTTCAGGACAAGGAAAATCTCTTCGTCGCGGTGCTGGAAAACCGGCTGCATGGCTTTCGCGCCGCGCTGGAAGAACCCGGCACATTGTCTGAACGATTGCAGCGTTTCGCCGTCAGCATTTTCAACAGCTTTCAGAGCGAATACAGTTCGCTGCTGCACGACCGCGAACACCTGAAAAAACCTGAAAATCTGGCGCGCATCCGCGACGCGTTTCACAATGAGATGTTTGGTCCGTTGATCAATCTGCTGCAAGACGGCATCCGTCGCGGCGAGCTGGACGGGAGCGCCAGAATGCTCGCGCTCATCTTTCTGGGCAGCGTCAACAATCTGATTGGCAAGGCGCAGGAACTGGGAATGACGCACGAGCAACTGGCTGAGAAGATTACCGGTTATTTCTTGAAAGGAGTGTACAAAAAATGAATCCGAATTTATCTGCTTGGTTTGAAACTCTATTTAATGTACTTTATCTGGCGGCGGTCTGGCTGCTGGTGATCTGGATGACCCGCGCCCTGCCCGCGGTGAACCCCAAAGACCGGCGCACGGCGGGTCTGGTGCGCATGGCGTTCATCCTGCTGGCTGCCGGAGATACAGGGCATGTGGGCTTTCGGGTGCTGGCGTACGCCACGGGCGGTCTGGATGCGCAGGTGAATCTGCTGGGCACGCCGACGAGCCTGGTGGGGCTGGGGATGCTGACCACCTCATTTACCGTGACCCTGTTTTACATGCTGCTGGTGTATGTGTGGCAGAAACGCTACAACCAGCCTGCCAACTGGGTCACCAATGTGCGGCTCGGGGCAGGTGTGGTGCGGCTGATGTTCATGGCGCTGCCGGGAAACGACTGGGGCAGCCTGGTTCCGCCGCAACCGATGAGCCTCTACCGCAACATTCCCCTGATGGTTCAGGGCGTTGGAATCCTCTACCTCTTCTTTTCCAGCGCGTATCGCAATCACGACACGACGTTTCAATGGATTGCGTGGATGATTGCGCTCTCTTTCGCCTTCTACATCCCTGTGATTCTCTTTGCACAGCAGATTCCATTGTT
>JBDKTF010000215.1:0-8343 GCA_039680295.1 Anaerolineaceae bacterium | reverse complement strand
ATCTCAAGGATGTCTTTGCGCTCATCAAGGCTGCGCCGGTTGCTTATCTACTGGTGCTTCTGGCAGAATTAATCGCGGGCTTCATTTCACCGCTTGGAGCCATCGCCTGTGGCATCGGTGTTCTGCTGACCGCTGCCTATGCGCAAACCATCGTTGCCCATTTCACCGGTCAGGCATATAACGAAGCTAAAAAGATGCAGGGATTCGGCGCCTCTTCCGCTGTCATTGAATAACAGATATCATTTCTACAGCGATCAAAAAATCTCCGGCGTTTCCGCCGGAGATTTTTTCTTATTCGTGAAATTCCTCCACCTGATATATCCGCACGGTCAGCATCTTTTTCCGCCACAGGTCTTCTGGAGCGCCCATTTTCAAGCACAATTCCGAGAGAAATTCTTCCGGATTGGGCACCTTTTCCCATACCTGCGGTAAAAACGTCGCCCGCCGCCGCCCGTCCATCAAAATCACCCCATCCACTCCCGGTCGCAATTGATGCGGCAGGTCTTCTGGCTTTTCATACGGCAGATCAACCGGCGCCGTCAGGCGCGAAATCTCAATTTCCAACCGGGAAAGCTCAGATGATCTTACCGGATAGAAACGGTAATCCTCGAGCGCTGCCGCCACGGCATGCTCTCGTACATCTTCTGCCAGCGGTTGGTAGGCTTCCAGCGCGCCGATGCAGCCGCGTAAACCGCCCTCTTCCGTTAGCGTGACGAAACTGGCGCCATTTTCATGCAGCGCCGGAGAGATCGTCTTCCAATCGATCTCGGGCAGGTTCTCTCCTTGCACCGCCGCTTCGATCGCCTTCCGCGCAAGTTTCAGCAGATAAGCGCGGTCCTCTTCAGACAGTTTTTCTGGCATCATCCTTGCAGCCTGTGATATTGACGGTTGAAATACAGCAGCGGGTTGGCGCCGTCATTCACCCGCGCCGCTACCACTTCTGCGATGAAAAGGGTGGTCCCCGGCATTGGATAAGTGTTCACCACCCGGCAGTCGAACATCGCCAGCCCATCCACAATCAACGGCGAGCCGGTTACCATCGTAATATACGGCACTCCCTCAAAGCGTTCACCCGCTTCTGGAATGCGTCCTGCGAATCGATCAGAAACCTCACGTTGAGATTCGTTCAAAATCGTCACCCCGAATCCGCCCGATTGTTTGACCAGGGCATGGGTACGGGTGTCCGCCGCCATCGAGACCAACACCATGGGGGGCGCAGCCGATATTGAAGTAAACGAACTGGCGGTCATCCCATGACGCACACCGTTCGCTTCTGCAGCAACAATCGTCACCCCGCTCGCCCATTGGCGCATCGCCATCCGAAACTCATCCGCACTGATTGGTGAAATGGTCATGTTATGCTCCGTGAACCCCTGCTCTTTGTTTATACTTTGCGCAGCACCCCAAGTCAAGAGGAGACGCCCTCATTTTCTTCCCATTCCAGACGATTTCTGTATAATGGATGCAAGAAGGACATAGAATAGTCTGATGAACACAACTGAGCCAATCCCATCCAATGAAGAACAACCGGTAGAGCAAACCACCCGTAAACCCGCCGTCACATCGTTTCGCATCGTCTGGTCGATTGCCAGCGCCGCTGTCCTTGTGGCGACATTATTCACCCTCTGGACGCCTGCTTCTTTTTTCTCCAATAATCTGGCAGAGAAGTTTGCCCTGGCATTCCAATCGAATCCCGAGTCCGCCGCGGGAACATCTCCCACGCCGACCGGTCGCCCGCAGCAAACGATCGGTATCGTCGCCGGTCACTACGGCAATGATTCTGGCGCGGTCTGCGATGACGGTACCAAAGAAGTGGATGTTAACCTGCGCATTGCCGAACTTGTGCGCAGCGATCTGATGGAACAGGGATACAACGTCGAAGTGCTGCAAGAATTTGACGACCGGCTGACCAATTTCCAGGGATTGGTGCTCATCTCCATTCACAATGATTCCTGCCAGTACGTCAACGATGAAGCGACGGGGTTCAAGGTGGCTGCGGCACTCGGCTCGTCCAATTCACCCGACAAAGCCACCCGCCTGACCTCTTGCATGGTGGATCGTTATAAATCCACCACCAATCTGCCTTACCACCCCGGTTCCACCACAAACGACATGTCTCGATACCACGCCTTCGATGAAATCAATCCGGGCACGGTTGCCGCCATCATCGAAACGGGTTTTCTTAATCTAGATAAGGATATCCTTGTCAACCACCCAGACGTCATCGCCAATGGTGTCACTGCCGGGATTCTTTGCTATATCCGCAACGAAAGCATCCAGCCCACCCCCGTCCCCACTGCCGCGCCATGACCCCCTCACCTGATCCTGGCCAACCTGCGAGTCAGCAGGCGACCCTGGCGCTTCGTCAGGGTCGGCGTGCGGATGCGCGCCGATGGGCACAGCAGGCTGCCGCGCTTGCGCCAGATCAGGAGGAACCCTGGTTGATGCTGGCAGCCCTCGCCAGCCCCCGTGCCAGTGTGGAATATCTTCAGCGTGCCCTGCAAATTAACCCCGCCAGTGCCGCAGCCCGTAAAGGGATGCATTGGGCAGCGGAACGCCTGCGGGCAGAAACAGTTTATAAACCTGCTCCGCCGTCGGGTGACTTTCCCACCCAACCGGTTCGCTTGCGCCGGATTCCTGAAGAAGCCCTCGTCGCCCGCCGTCCACAGGGTTGGAGTTGGGTTGTCGTGGCGTTGTTGGTCTGTCTGGCGGTACTTCTCTGGACTGCCGCCCCCACCTGGTTATCCGTCATGGCAGAGTCAGCCCCCGCCGGGAAAGCCTTGGTCGGTCTGGTCAAACCCACCTTCACACCCACACCCACGGCTACATCCACGCCGACCCCAACGCCCACCCCAACCTCGACCCCTACCCCCACGCCCACCGATACTCCCACGCCTTTGCCCACCGACACCCCCGTACCAACGGATGTTCCGCCGGTAAATAACGTCGAGTTCCCGGATGTGGGTGAGAACGAGCGCTGGATTGATGTCAACCTGTCTCAGCAAATGGTATACGCTTACGTCGGAAAGGATCAGGTCAATGCTTTTCTGGTATCGACCGGCACATACCTGCACCCGACAGTCACCGGGCAGTATCACATCTATGTCAAATATACCTATGCCGATATGTCGGGTCCGGGTTACTATCTTCCAGCCGTCCCCTATGTGATGTACTTCTATGATGGATACGGCTTGCACGGCACATACTGGCACAGCAATTTTGGCACTCCCATGAGCCACGGCTGCATCAATCTGCGCACCGACGAAGCTGGCTGGTTGTTCAATTGGGCTTCTGTTGGCACCCTGGTCAATATCCATTACTGATGAACTCGGTGAGGAATCTCCTTTCGTACAATCTATCCCGCCGGGAGCTGCTCAAGCTTGGCGCTGCCGGGCTTGCCTGTCTGTTTCTCTCGCCATTGGAACGGGTCTTTGCCCAGGTTTCGGGTGATGATCAGGTGTACGGGCGCATCCTGGAGCCATCCGTGGAAGCATACGACCAGCCTTCTTTCACTGGCAATCTGGTACGCGTTTACTGGCAGGACCTCGTCGTTCCCATCACAGACGTCACGGTTGGCGATTATGAACCGCACTACAACCGCGTCTGGTATCGCCTGGAAAACGGCGGATACGTTCATTCAGGCGTTGTTCAACCGACCCGAATTCTTCCGCAGGAACCCGATCCAGCCATTCCCGCCTCCGGCAGATTGGGAGAAATCAGTGTTCCCTTCACCGATTCCTATTGGAAGCCCACCACCGAAGCCAGTCTGGCTTATCGCCTCTATTATGAAACCACCCACTGGATCACCCGGATGGTCACCAATGACGCCGGTGAAACCTGGTACGAAATTCTTGACGACAAATGGAAATTCTCTTATTATGTCCAGACAGCGCATGTGCGCATCCTTCCGCTGGATGAATTGACCCCACTGGCTCCAGAAGTTCCGATGGAAGCCAAGCGCATAGAGATCCACCGTGACAAACAACTGGTGATCGCCTATCAGAATGAACAGCCGGTCTGGATGACGCGCGCAGCCACAGGCGCCCGCTTTTCAGATGGGGATCATACCACCCCTGAAGGGCACTACATTAGTTACCACAAACGACCCTTCCGTCATATGGCAGCCGGCGATCTGGCAGCGCCAAACAGTTACGACCTGCCCGGTGTACCCTGGGTGAGCTACTTCACCCCCCAAGGCATTTCCATCCACGGTACCTACTGGCACAACGATTTCGGGAAACCGCGCAGTCACGGCTGCATCAACTGTTCATGCCAGGCTGCCCGATGGATCTACCGCTGGACACTGCCCGTGGTCCCGTCACAGGAGACGGAGATCATTGAAGATTTCGGCACGGCAATCGATATTATTTAGCTGCAATCTGAAACAAGAAAGAGCGACCATGCACACCGCGTATCAATACCCAACCTACCTGCTGCATAAGCAGGTGTTCAGCTTCACGGGTCGATTTCGGATTTATAATCCGGAAGGGCAGATGGTTCTCTTCTGCCAGCAAAAAATATTCAAGCTGCGTGAAGACCTGCGTGTCTATGCCGATGAAGCCATGACGCAACCCATGCTCGCCATTCAGGCGCGGCAAATCATGGATTTTTCCGCCGCGTATGACGTTTCCGATGCATTGACCGGGGAAAAAGTGGGTGCGCTGCGCCGTCGTGGTTGGAAATCCATTGCCCGCGATGAATGGGAAGTGCTCGATGCCTACGATCGTCCCGTCGGCGTACTGATCGAAGACAGTCTCGGGCACGCCATGCTGCGCCGGTTGTTGTTGGGTTCCCTATTCCCGCAGAATTACGACCTTCTGGTCAACGACCGCCGCGTGATGGATCTTCGCCAGCGTTTTCACATGTTTCGTTATGTACTGGAACTGGATTTTCGGGAAAATTCAAACCATGAAGTGGATCCGCGGCTGGGGATCGCTGCCGGAATCTTGCTGGCTGCCATCGAAGGCAAACAGGGCGATTGAGGAGTTGTTCGTATGACAAACAAACCCATATTTACCGGACTGGTTTTTGACGAGTCGGGAAATCCATTGGAAACCGCCGAGGTTGGCGGTGAACCCTTCTATGTCGTCAATGACGGCGGTTTTCGCTTTCACATTCCCGCTGAACAGGTGGATCATGAGATTTTTAATCGTCTCATGCAGCCCGTCGAAGGGAATGAAGATATTATTGCCGAACAAACCGCCAAAATGATGGGGCAGGATGATATTTTTAGCCGCGCCATCATCGAAAATCAACTGAAAGATCTCGACAAACAGTTCAATGCTCTGCAGGAAACTGGCATTCCTGACGAAGGTCGTGCCTACATGGGCATGATGGGCTTTAAAGTCGTCATCAACATGCATGGAGAAATTGTTGAGTTTACGCAGCCTGCCAGTGCATCGCCTGAAAACGGTGAAGAATAACGAAATTCTAATACTTTCTTGTTACAATTTTTGCATAAGAAACTCGATCCCACCCATCCCGCTTAAACGGGTGGAGAAGGACGGTGAAGATAATCATGCTTGATATCGTGAATGTTACCGAAGCCGATTTTGAATATGAGGTTGTGAACTACTCGCAGAATATACCGGTAGTAGTGGACTTTTGGGCAACCTGGTGTATTCCGTGCAAAGTGGTCAGCCCCATTCTGGAGAAAATTGCCGTCGAAGCAGACGGTGCTTTTCGTCTTGCCAAAATCGATGTGGATGAAAACCCCAAACTGGCGCGAATGCTGAATGTCCGCACCGTGCCCGCGGTGAAAGCCTTTCGCAACGGGCAGATCATTGCAGAATTTACCGGTGCGCTGGATGAGACAAAAGTGCGTGAATTTTTCCAGCAGATTCTTCCCACGGAGAACGACCTGATCCTCGAAAAAGCCAACAGCCTGCTGCGCATGCACCAGTGGGCTTCCGCTGAAAAGACCTTCCGGCAGGCACTCGCCGCCGACCCGCAGTCGCCCCAGGTATTGCTGGGTCTGGCAAAAAGCCTGCTAGCGCAGGGTCAACCTCAAGAAAGTCTTGAAATTTTGCGCCGCTTCCCTGCCAGTCGTGAGTATTCGTCTGCTGAAACCTTGCGTCCGCTCGCTGAAGCCATGACGACCCATACCGCTCTGCCCGATGAGGAAGACCTTCTGGCGCCTGCGTATCAGAACAGCCTGCGGCTCGCATCTCGCGGCAATATTCCTTCCGCGATCGACGGACTGCTGGATATCCTGCGCACGAACAAGCACTATCTCAATGATCAGCCCCGGCAGGTTGTTCTGGCTCTCCTTTCTCTGCTCGGTGAGGAAGACCCTCAGACCCGCACCTACCGGGCAGAGCTGGCTTCCATCCTCTTCTGATCCCCCCTTTCCCATCTCCTTTCAGGAAAAGCGAAGGGTTGGCTTTCAGAAGCCTCGGAAAATATAAAATATCCCCGTCTTTGCAGGCGGGGATATTCGTTTTTTATAGCCATCCGGGTTACTTCGTCAACAAAAGGTCGCCCCAGGTGGTCGGATCCACCAGCACCCGGTTTGAGACACTGGATACCATCGTGTCTTGCGATTGTTTCCCCTTCTGATCATCATCGGATACCGAGAAAGCGAAACCGTAATGCGTTCCTGCGGTGGGGCTGCTCACTCCAAACACAGACCACGGAATGGCGGCTTCGATGCGGTAAACACCCGAAGACCGCACTCCGGCAATCTTCACATCCGTGCGCGTGCCCGCGCTGCCGGATGGATACCACAGGTAAGCCAGTGACTTGACGCCCGTGTCACCCGCGGAAATACCCAGTTGGTAATCGTCGCTGCTCAAGACATCGCTGGTGAAATCGCCCTTCACATTGGTATCCAGCAATATCTCAATGCTGTCGCCTTTGTAAATATACTGGTCCGCAGCGATCTGCACGTAGGTATCGTCGATCACCTTCGCCGCCACGTACAGATATTTGCTGTCCCAGGCGATGCGGAAGGATCCTTCCAGATCGTCACTGCCGGTCCAGTTGGATTTACCAAAGACCACATACTTTGCAGGATACGCCGTCGCGTCCCATTCATCCCAGGTCCCATCGATGGTAGGCGCGGTGGAAACATACAGCGCCTTGATCGTCGTTCCCGCGCGGGTATCAGGCAGGCTGGTCGGCGTAACCGTAACCTTGGCGGTGGAAGTTGCCGTAGCGGCGCCGCTGGTGGCGGTCGCCACAGGGCTGGTGGCTTGCTGGGTGACGCCCCCTTCAGGTTGAGGTGTGACGGTCGGTGGAATAATCAACGTTGGATTGAACAACGCCGTCATCTTCAGGTTCGGAGTGGGGAAGACAAATGGAGTTGGGGTGGCGCGCAGAGGCAGGGTGCATCCCACCAGAAAAACAACCAACACCATCAGGCTGGCAACTGTCATCGTACGCTTGAGATTCATGCGATCCTCCTCGAATTATGAACCATTTAATATTATATCTGATTTGCTTTTTCTTTCAATCAAGATATAATCTTCTAAACGTTTATGCACACTGATATATCCATGAATACCGATACAATTTCCATGCCATCTGTGACCGTGAATATTGTCATTTTCAGCCTGCACCAAAACCGTTTGGAAGTGCTGCTGACGCGTTGCGGCTGGCAGGCGCAGTCTGGGATTTGGTGTCTTCCGGGGGAAGTTCCTCAACCGGATGAGACCCTCGAAGCCACCGCGCTGCGTGAACTTCAGCGCCGCTCCGGTCTCCGCGAAGCTTATCTGGAACAGCTCTACACCTATGGAGACCCCAAACGCTGCCCTGGCAAACGAGTGATCTCGGTGGTTTACTTCGTACTCATTCCCGCAAATGCCAGTTCATCACGATCTCAAGACGTCGAACCCGCCCAATGGTTCCCCATTTCAGATCTTCCCCCTCTTGCGCTCGACCACGCCGAGATGGTGGCATACGCGCTGCGCCGCCTGCGTTACAAACTGGAATATTCTGCGGTCGGCTTCCAACTTCTCCCCGAAACCTTCACCCTCACCGAATTGCAGCAAACCTATGAAATTATCCTGGGAGAGAAGATCGATAAACGCAATTTTCGGCGCCGCATCCTTGAATCCAATATCATCGAAGCCACCCCCGATATGCGCTGCGGAGAAGGACGCCCTGCGCACCTATATCGTTACCGTCCCGATGCCATCGCCGAGGTCAAAGTCCGCCGCCTCTTCCCCTGATCGCTGCCAGTTCACCTCCCAACTTTGAAATATATTGTAGAGCAGCGCTAGAAGAATCGAAAACGATTTAAGTAAACCGCCAGCGCTTGTACCATGCTGGCGGATTTTTTTATATACCTATACGAAATCCAGTACCGGTCAAAAAGTCTATTTGACAGGTTGGCAGTTCGGA
>JBDKTF010000261.1:0-1518 GCA_039680295.1 Anaerolineaceae bacterium | reverse complement strand
ACGCGGTCATCCATTACGAACGGCATGGGCGCAGCGCGCAGCTTGCGGTCAATTCAGGCGAGCATTACCTGCCCCTGCTGTACATTCTGGCGCTGCAGGCGGTCGGGGAACCGGTCAGCTTCTTCGCTGAAAAAATCTGGGGCGGATCGCTGTCCATGCGCTGTCTGCGGATGGGGTAGCCTTCCCGTTTGAACGCTGGTAAAACTGGAAGGATGGATTTTTTTCGAAGAAACGTATAATGTATACACAAAGCAACCACACAAACCACATCGCAGGCGGGTGATGCGTCTTTCATTTGAAGACGAACCATCACGGTTGACATCGAACAGCCGCAGGTCTTTTGCCTGCGGCTGTTTTATCAGTGTTTTCGGATATGGGGTGGCGTATGAGTATCCACGCAGATCGCAATCGATTCAGCCGGTGGTGCCTGTTGATTGGAATGGCAATGCTTTTGGCTGCCATCGGGATCATCCCGGGTTTCGCCCAGCCGGCGCCGGCTTTCCTGCGGCAGGTACGGGTATTGGAAGCCGACAAAACAAACCTCTCGAAGCCTGCCGGTCTGGCGTTCTCCACACAGACCCATTCGTTTTACGTGGCGGAAGCCGGAAATCAGACGGCATCTGCCGTGAACCTTGTCCGGCTGACGCGCTTTTCCACACGGGGCGGGTTGGCGCAGGTGGCGGCGGTTCTGCCGGATCCGGTCAACCTCACCTATGATCCCACCTTTGGACGCATCCTTTTTCTCCAATTTCCTGCCAATCTTCTGGTGGCGGTGCGCGAAGATTCTTCCGGCAATCTGGACCCGACCAGCCTGACCCATATCGACATCCGGCGTTACGGCATCCAGAATCCGCAGGGGATCACGGTTGACCCTGCCAGCGGCGATCTGTATCTTCTGGACGCGGCGGGACCGCGCATTCTGCGGGTGGCGCCGGGGGCTGACGGCAGCTTTGACGGGGCGAATTCCGAAATCAAGCCGCAAATCGATGGCTTGACGTCTCCGCGCGGGCTAGCTTTCGACCCGACTTCGGGGCATCTCCACCTGTACGATCCGGCGGAAAAGAAATTGTACGAACTGACCCGTTCGGGCGAGGTGGTCGCCTTCCGCGATCTGTCTGGATATGCTCTCGCTGAACCGCAGGCGATCGTTTTTGCACCCAGCGGCGACCAGACGGACGACCCGGAGCAGATGAGCCTGTACGTGGCAGACAGCGGTCTCTCCAAGGAGGCAGCGGCTGGCACGTCCTCTGTGGATGCCGGTCAGATCGTCGAATTTTCTTTGGTCGAACCAGCGGTTTCTGCCGCCGTTTCATCCGCTTCTGCGCTGATCCGCACGGTCGACCTGTCAGCCATCTCGCCCCCCAGCCCGGACCCATCGGGTTTGACCTACGTCAGCACGCGCAATACGCTGGTGATGAGTGACGGCGAAGTCGAGGAAACGGTGAACGGCATCACGCATTTCGCTGGAGCCAACGTGTGGGAATTAAGCCTGAGCGGAAATGTGATCCGTACCGCCAA
>JBDKTF010000398.1:0-1642 GCA_039680295.1 Anaerolineaceae bacterium | reverse complement strand
GAGTTGTTCAGAATCGAACGCAGCCCGGTGACGCCCACGCCCAGGATGATCGCTACCAGCACGATGGTGGTCGTCCATGTGTAGCCGAAGAGGGTCAGCGGGCGAAATTTGAGCACCGCCAGCGTGATCACGCCGAGCAGCAGCGCCAGGGTGAGATGCACGGCAAAGACGTTCAACCCATTGGTGAACAGGTCAGGGGCTTTGCTGGTCAGTCCGAATCCGGCTGCGCTGAGCGGCAGGTAGAGTTCATACGCCAATGCCACACTGGTGAGCATCGGTTTTTCCTCGGAGCGCACCATGGTAATGGTGGTCAGGATGACGCCCAGCGCCACCACCAATAAATCGGGAATGGAAAAACGGGTGTGATAGATCGCCTGGGGGAATGTACTGGTCTGCCAGATCGGCGCCGCCAGACCTGCCAGCGCACCGCCTCCAAAGACCAGCAGCGAACCAATCACCGTGCCGACGAGCACCTGCAGGAAGTAGCGCCCCGCGCCGACGATGGCGGATAGGGAAAGCCCGATGATGGGCGCCATAAAGGGCGCCAGCAGCGCCGCCAGAATCAGCAGACCGGGGGAATCGAGCAGAAAGCCCAATCCGATCACTGCGCCCGAAAGCAGCGAGAATAGGTAGAAATCGAACGAGGGCATGGCGCGCAGCGCCAGTTCGTCCAGCAGGCGGGCTCGTTCGCCCGCGCTGGGGGGCACGATCAGGCGGCGTCCGCGACGGCGGCGCGCAGGGGGCAAATTGTCAAAATTGTCATCAGGCAGGGGTTCACTGGTTGGAATGGTCATTTTCGTAAGGTTGCGACTAAACGTAGAGGTTTTTCGAATAATTCGAGCGCGGCGAAGATATCGGGGACGAGAATGTCGGCGGCGTTAAGCGTTTCCACTGCCAGACCTTCCCGCGAGAGAACGGCGATGCCGATCGCGGCGGTTTTCAACATTCGGGCATCGTTCGCGCCCTGACCCACCGCGGCGACCTGTTCCGCGCCCAATTTACGGACGAATTCAGCTCTTTGCTCGTCGCCAAGCCCCGGCTGCAGCCGGTCGGCGGTGAGGCTGAGCTGGTGATCGATGATGTGCTGGCGACCGTGGGTATCGGCGGTGATCAGGTGGATCTCCAACCGGTCGCGCAGGTTACTCAGCGCCTTCGCCATCCCTTCGTGAAGGATGCCGTCCACCGCCAGCGTGCCGTTGACATCGCAGACCAGATGATTGAGCTGTATCGTGCCGCGTCCGGGGATCTGCAATTCGATCATGCCCTCATTATAATACGGAAATGTTTTTGAGATTTTGATCACACCGACAGGTCTTCCCTGCCATCGCCGTACAGGGTCGCAGGCTGCGGAGCCTGGCAGAGTTGAACCCTCACCTCGATCCTCTCCCAGCGGAGAGGAAGCGGGCGCGTCTCAGGTAAATGCCCGAAACGCCTTTTCTGGGGGAGAGAAGGCAACCCGACCGTGGGAAATCCTGGATGGTATACTGGATTCATGCTGCCAGAGATTGAACTGGATGATATCCTTCGTTTGCGCAAACCGCATCCTTGCGGATCGTATGATTGGAAAGTGGTCCGGCTGGGCGCCGACATTGGATTGGAATGTCTGGGATGCCAGCGCAGGGTGCTGCTGCCGCGGCGCGAG
>JBDKTF010000386.1:0-3199 GCA_039680295.1 Anaerolineaceae bacterium | reverse complement strand
GGGGTGATCGTCGCGGAAGGCGTTGGCGTCCATTGGGCGGCAGTGGCGGTCAGATGGCGGGCAGCGCGTTCGGCTTGCGCAGCCGGTGAGCACGCTCCGAGAAGCAGCGCCCCGCACACCAGCACCGCCAGAATGCCCTGCCGTCGAAGATATTTGCCGTCCATAGGGGCATTGTAACACGTTTGGTTCGGCTGCGACCTTACGATCCCGTCGAGGAATAACACCGTGCTTATATGGGATGGCAGCTGTGGGATGACTTCAATCCTGTAATTCCGGGCGCGATCCATGATCAGGCTGTGTCCGGATGCCCTGAAAAATGCCTTCCCGATCAATTCGGTTAAACACGAACGGGCGGACATGATCGTCCGCCCGTTGCAACGAGATTGGAGGCATCCCCTCGTTTGTCAGGATTCCGTGCGTCGGAAGAGTTTGCTCACCTGCGCTGACACTGCCCTGTAAATGGGGCAGCGGTCGTAAAACGCGCTGAACACTACAATTCCACCGGCGACCATCAGCCAGGGAGAATGCACCCCAAACCAGCCGTATGCCAACAGCGCCATGCCCATCAACGTGCGCACCACCCGATCGACAGGCGCGAGCGGCACCGCCGCCGGTTTCCGCCCGTTCAGCGCCGCGTCGAACAGCACGTCCAGCGCCTGGGCTGACTGCAGCCCGGTGCGGCGCAGCACTTCTTTGCCGTTGGCGAAACCGATCACCGTGGGAATGCCCATCACGCCCAGCGATTTGAGCACTTCCGGCGATTCGTCTGTGTTGATTTTCAGCACATCCACCTGACCGGCGTATTTCTCGCTCATCTGCTTGAATGCCGGTTCCATTGCCCGGCAGGGTCCGCACCAGGGCGCCCACAGGTCCACCATCACCGGACGGGGGTTTTGCTGGATTTTCGTTTCGAATTCTGTCTGATTCATGGGTGCCGGATCTCCGGTCAATTCGCAACCGCTGTGACCTGAGCCAGGAATTGATCCACCACCTGGCGCAGCATGGGCTCGGGCAGTGCCCCGACCTGCTGGTGCACCACTTTGCCGTTCGCTACGAACAGCATGGTGGGAATGCCCTGTACGCCGTATTTCATCGCCCATTCGGGATTTTCATCGGTGTTCACCTTCGCCACCACCAGCTTTCCGGCTTTTTCACTGGCGATTTTATCCAGAATGGGCGCGACCATGCGGCAGGGTCCGCACCACGGCGCCCAGAAATCGACAATGACGGGCAGGCTGGAATGCAGCACCACTTTTTCAAAAGCGGCATCGGTAACATGAAAAGGTTCGTTCATTCTTAAAACTCCTTATGAGTATTTGATTATTTCGACCAATCGATTCGCATTTGTTGGCGACCGCGCAGCGCCTTTTCCACGGCAATTCCAGCGACGGCGCCTTCCGCCGCGGCGATAACCGCCTGTTTGATATGGTCTTTCAACAAATCGCCCACCGCGAATACGCGGGGAATGGCAGTTTGATACTCGCGGTCCACCTGCAGGTAACCGTCTTCAGTGATTTCAAGCTGCCCCACCAGATAATCGGTCACCGGCTTTCCGCCTTGCAGGTAAACAAACGCTCCACTGACGGGCAGGGTCTGCTCGGGTTGACCGCGCTGCACATAACGCACGCCTTCCACCCGATCCTTGCCCAGAATTTCCTTCAGACTGGCGCCCTTATAGAGCGCGACTTTTGGATTTCCTTCCAATTCATCGACCAGCGCTTTTGGCGCTTTCAGCTCGGGCGTCGGCGAGAGGAAGTGAACCCGGCTGGCAAAACGGGTCAGGTATAAGCCTTCTTCGATGGCTTCGTCGCTGTTTCCCGCCACTGCCACTTCTTTTTCGCGGAAAAACGCCGCGTCGCAAGTGGCGCAGTACGAAACGCCGTGCCCCAGCAGTTCATCCTCGCCTTTGACGCGCGTGCCGCGTCCCATCGAACCGGTGGCGATGATCACCGCGTGCCCGGTATAGGTGCCGTTATTGCCAAAGACGGACTTGTCTTCCGCGAGCAGGTCCACACCGATGACCCTGTCGCTGACAAACTCAGCGCCGAAAGACCGCGCCTGGGTGCGCATGCGCTCCAGCAAATCTGCCCCGCTGATTTCTTCGAGAATGCCCGGATAGTTGGCGATTTTACCGGTGATCCCCAGCGCCCCCGCGGTCAAGCCCTTATCGATCACCAGGGTTTTCAAACCTGCCCGCGACGTATAAATGGCAGCCGTGGCTCCTGCGGGTCCCCCGCCGATGATGACGACATCTACAGTGCTGGCTGTTTGATTGTTTTGTAAGTTCATTCCAAAATTCAAATCCATAAATGGCTCCTGCGTGATGGCTTGCTACAGAACAGTTAGATGTGGGATCGTGTAAAAAGTTGCAAAGAAAAATAATCTGATTTTCTGGCGCATCCGGGCTGCGCCGGGAACGAAAATCCCCTCACGGCTGCTTCGAGGGGATTCGATGTTTGCGACGATGCAAAGCAAGGGTCTACGGCGCTTTATCCAGAAACGCGATCATTTCTTGCAGCATGGCATCGCGTCTGGCGCGCTGATCGGGGGCTGGATTTTCATCCATTTCCATCAGGCAGGCGGCGGCGTAGTCTTGCAAAAAAGTGCGGCTGGCGCTCTGCATGGCAGAGCGGATGGCGGTCATTTGCTGCATGATCTCGCGGCAGTCGCGCTCCTCGTCCAGCATGGTCTGCACGCCGCGGAGCTGCCCCTCAATCCGCCGCAGCCGTTGGACCAGCCTGGCTTTGGATTCGGCATCTTGAATTTTCATTGCCTGACCTGTGGCATTCGACTTTCTTTTTGGTAATTCCAGCGCACGGCTGGAGAATGGGTCAGCCCGCTCAGCTAAATCCGCCGTGTGAGCCGCATCCACTGCTGGAGGAACTGCCTGAACCGGAACCGCCGCCGAAGGGCAGGGTGCGGGATAATTTCTTGCTTGTGTCCGGACTGGCGCATTTCGGGCAGGCGGGTTTGCTGTTTGCTTCGGCGAAAGATACCCGTTTTTCGAATTCCTCGCCGCATTGGTTGCAAATATATTCGTAAGTTGGCATAAAAGGGCTTCCTCTGAAGACTGTATACTCCACCCCAGTATATCATCCCCGCGGAATGTGTCAAGGGCTGCGCAGCGTCCTCACAGCGTCCTCGCAGAGGACTACGGTGAATGGGTTCCTCGGGGAAAAGGATTTCCAAACGCGTTTTT